>JANXWU010000252.1 GCA_025350985.1 Spartobacteria bacterium
GATGAATGCGCGTCGCCGCGTCGTCGGCATTCCCGGCGCAGCCGTCAATCGTGTCGCCGCCAAACTCGCCCGCGCCTGCCGGAGTTAACTCGCCCGCGAGTTCAATCGCGGCCCGTTTGACCTCCGACTCATCGCTGCCGACGACGGCGAAAATCGAACCAACTTTTTTCTTCGTCGCAGTCGCCATCGGAGCCGCGCCTACTTATTGAACTGCTTATAACGCTTCTTGAACGCGTCGAAATCCTTGAACTTGTCGCCGTAAACGCTCACGAACGCCGCGTCCGCCGTCTGGCCGTTGAGCACGCCCTCGACAAATTTCGGAAAGCGATCCTTGGGCAAATCGTTCATCAGAAAGCGCACGAATTTTTCCGAGCTTTGATAGAACTGCCCGACCGCTTCGGTGTTGGTCGGGTAGTCTTTCATCGCCAAAAGTTGGTCGAGGTCGATGTCGGCTTTCAGATTGTGCTGATAGCCTTTGACGTATTGCCCTTTGCGCCCCGCAATGCTCGCGCCGCCCATGTATTCGGCGAAGCCTTCGTTCAGCCACACCGGCCAGTGCCGCCCGCGATAAAGCCGCGACACGACCGCGTGCGTCGTTTCATGCGCGAGCGTGTGCGAGTCGAAGAGGCCGGTCGATTCGCGGATGTTCAGAAACAGGTCGTCGCCGTGCGCGAAGCTGTGCGCCCACGCCGGCGCCTTGGTCTGCGCGAGAAAGACCTGCCATTCCTTTTCGTCGGCGAAGACGAAGACGTGCGACTTGCGTTTGTATTGTTCCTTGGTCGCGCCAAGCGCCTTCGCGACGAACCACAAATCATACTCCACCTCGCGCACGACTTTTTGCGCCTCGGTCGCGCGCCGGTAATGGACGATCCAGTTCTCCGTCTCCGCGTGTTTCCATTTCGCGGGGTTGATCGCGAGAGCTTTCACTCCATCCTCGCTCAACTCTTTGTTCGTGAGGTCGTCGAGTTTTTTTTCAACCAGCGGGATTTCCCGAGGCGGCGCGGCCTCGGGCGTGGCGGTGCCGATGGCGGCGAAAGATTGAACCGCGAAGGTCGCAAAGAGCGCGAAGAAAAGAGCGAGGGGAAACTTTTTCATAAACGAAAACACCGATGGCTTTCGCGTCCGATTTTCTTCGCGGACAATCCACAATGTCACGGCAAAAACTTCGCGTCCTTTGTGCTCTTCGCAGTTAAAAAATCCGCGTCTGTTATTCGCCCGCGTAATCTTTCGAGGCGTAAACCTTGAACTCGCGTTCCAGGGAGTCAACGCCGGTGAAACGTGAACCGAACGTCCGCGAAAGCGCGTTGTCGAATTTGTTGCCCTTGGCCATCGCTTCGAGAAAGGCGAGGAAGCTGGGTTTGTTGGTCGCGCTCAGAAAGCGCACGAGTTTTTCCGACTCGGCGTAAAACGTCGCGACCTGCTTGTCCTCGCCCGGATAGGAAAGCGCGCCGGCGAGCTTCCCGACCGGAATGAAATCCGTCGGCGCAATGGCCTGCGATTGCGGCTTCGCCCGGAATCCCCGCGCGCGCTCGAAGCTCGCATACGCGCGCGTCGAGGCGTATTCGGCGTAGCCTTCATTCAGCCAAAGCGGGATGCCGCTGCCGAAAAATCGGTGCAGGACGAGATGAGTGATTTCATGCCCGAGCGTGCGGCCTTTGAACTTGAGTTCCGAGTCGCGCAGCAGGAACAAATCGTTGCCCGAGTGGATGCCGCCCGTCCATGGGTCGAGCGCGGCTTTTTGCTGAAATGCCTTCCAATCCTCCGGCCGCTCGAACACGAAAATGTGCGACTTCCGCTCCCATTGCGTCGTGTCTTTCTCCAGTTCCTTCGCGATGACGCGATAGTAAAACTCCGCTTCGACCGACACCGGCGCGGCGACGAAGCCGTGGAAGAAATGGTAAATGAAATTGGGCGTTTCCGCGTGCTTCCACTCCGCGGGTTTGAGGGCAAGCGCCGTCTGTCCGAGCGGTGAAATGTTTTTGTCCGACAACTGAGCGAGTCCGACTTCCGACCAGGTTGGATCCGCTCGCGCCGAAGCGAAAAATGCGAACACGCTGAAGAGAAAACCAAAACACTTCATACGCCTTCGACGGGAAATTGGTAGGCGCGCGCGGCGCGGGCGAGTTTGCGATCGTGTGTGACGAAGTGGAGCGGTTCGGACAACTCCTCGAAAAGCATCAGTGCGGACGCGAGGTGAATGGCATCCAAGGTCGCAATCACCGTTCGGAACGGCTCGCTGGCGCGTTTCAAAACTGCGTCGCTCATGGGCACGAGGGCAATGACGTCGCAAAAGTTTTCCACCGCGTCCATTAACCGAACCGCATCCTGTTCCGGCAACTCGCCCGTCGTGCGCCAGCGATCAATCGTCCGCATGGTTTCGACGCGCAGCAAGGCGCTGGACCACGCTTGTTCCCACTTTCCCCAGCCGCGCCACGCCTCCGGCTGATTAACGAGAACGCGCAGGACGACGGAGGAGTCGATGTAACATTTCATCACGGCTGTCGCGGTCTTCGCGAACCATCGCCACGACGTCGATGGACTTCCGCAGTTTCACCGCTTTAATTTTTTTCAAAGCCGAAACCGGTTTTTTGGCAGGGACAATGGTGAGTTTCCCGACGCGATTCTCCATGGGCACCAGCTTCGCCACCGGATGATCGTGAGAGGTGACGATCACCTCCTCGCCATTGCGCGCGAGTTGCAAATACCGGCTTAGATCGCTCTTGAGCTTGGCGACGTTCACGGTCTTCATGGTCACAGGATGGCCTCTGGATGACCAGCATGCAAACTCAGGCCCGCGCCGTCCGGTTTCTCCCCGGTTTGCCGTACTTCACCGGCTTGCGCTTTGGCTCGATTTTGGAAATGCCCGAGCCGTTCTTGAGTTCGTTGATTTGATCCCGGAGCAGCGCGGCGCGCTCGTATTCGAGGCTGCCGGCGGCTTGCATCATCTCGCCTTCGAGTTCGCGGATGACTTCGACCACGTTGAAATCCCGCCCGCCTTCGCGCACGACCGATTCCTCAATTTCGCGGCTGCGCAAAATCGTGTGCAGACTTTCCTGCACCGCGCGTTTCACGCTCTGCGGCGTGACGCCATGCTTCTCGTTGTATTCCATTTGCCGCGCGCGCCGATACTCGCTGATCGAGATGAGTGCCTGCATCGACTTCGTCATCGTGTCGGCGAAAAGGACGACCTCGCCGTCGATGTGGCGCGCGGCGCGACCCGACGTTTGAATGAGCGAAGTTTGCGAGCGCAGGTAGCCTTCCTTGTCCGCGTCGAGGATCACGACGAGCGATACTTCCGGCAGGTCGAGCCCTTCGCGCAGCAGATTGATGCCGACCAAAATATCGAACTCGCCCGTCCGCAGCGCGCGCAGAATTTCCACGCGCTCGATGGCGTCGATGTCGCTGTGGAGGTAGCGCACTTTCAACCCGACATCTTTCAGATAGTCCGACAAATCTTCCGCCGTGCGTTTGGTCAAAGTCGTGATCAAAACGCGCTCGCCTTTTTCGACTCGCTGCCGGCAAAGCTCGATCGTCTCGTCGATCTGTTGCTTCAAAGGCCGGATCGTGATTTTCGGGTCGAGCAAGCCGGTCGGACGGATGATTTGCTCGACGATGAGCGGCGCACGCGGCGTGTGAACGTCGAACTTTTCCGACGGGTCGCCGCTCGGCGAAACGCGCACGAGCGCGCCTCCGCCCGGCAGCGCCGCCGGCACGATTTCCGGGTCGCCGATACGCTCGCGCGCGTGCGGCACGTAGCCCGCGTTGCCGACAAAGCTGTTCTTGATTTCAAACTCCGCCGGCGTCGCGCTGACATAGACGAGCTGGTTTTGCATCGACATAAATTCCTTGAAGTCGAGCGGGCGGTTGTCGAGCGCGCTCGGCAGGCGGAAACCAAAATCGACCAGCACCGTTTTGCGCGATTTGTCGCCTTCGTACATCCCGCCGATTTGCGGCACGGTCGCGTGCGATTCGTCGAGCACGGTCAGGTAGTCCTTCGGAAAAAAGTCGAGCAACGTGAATGGCTTCGATCCCGGCGGGCGTCCGCTCAGGTGGCGCGAATAGTTTTCGATCCCGCTGCAAAAGCCCATCTCCTGAATCATCTCCAAATCGTATTCGGTGCGCTGTTTGATCCGCTGCGCTTCGAGCAGTTTTCCCTGCCGCTCGAACTCCGCCACGCGCGCTTCCATTTCGTCGCGGATCGTGACGAGCGAGCGCCGGAGCTTGTCGGCGGGAGTGACGAATTGTTTCGCCGGATAAAACGTGACCATCGTGAGCTGGTCGTGCGCGCGACCGGTCAGCGGATCGAAGCGGGTGATGCGGTCGATTTCGTCGCCGAAAAACTCCACGCGGATCGCCTCCTCATCGACGTTCGCCGGATGCACTTCGACCACGTCGCCGCGCACGCGAAACCGTCCGCGTTGAAACGCCACGTCGTTCCGCTCGTAGAGCATGTCCACGAGTTTTCCGAGCATCGCCTCGCGGGAAATCTGGTCGCCGATTTTCAGCGTGAGCAGCATGTTTAAATAATCCTGGGGCGAGCCCAAACCGTAGATGCACGACACGCTCGACACGACGATCACATCGCGCCGCGAGAGCAGCGAACTGGTCGTGGAAAGCCGCAGCCGCTCGATCTCTTCGTTAATCGACGAGTCCTTCTCGATGTAAGTGTCCGAGCGCGGGATGTAGGCCTCGGGCTGGTAGTAATCGAAGTAGCTGACGAAGTATTCGACCG
>JANXWU010000289.1 GCA_025350985.1 Spartobacteria bacterium
TTCATCGGCTTTCGGCGCGGGAATGGTGACCTTGCCCGTCGCCGCCCACTCGGCCCCGCGCGCGAGCGTCACTTGGCAACCGAGCCCCGACATCGAGGTCGCGCTGTGTCCCATCGTCGTGTGGAAAACGCGGCCTTTGCCGTAGTCGATCACCATCAGAATCGGTTCGTTCTCGCCGGTGCCGCGTTGTTCCGGCGCGGAAAACGCCGTCGCGAGCACCGTGAAGTTTTTCGCGGGTCCGCGCAGCTTGGCGTAAAGCTCGTCCGAAGCGTGTTTCCATTTTGCCGGCAATCCCTTTACGATCGGGTGCTCCGGCTGCCGCGTCTCGATCACAAACTCGTGCTGCGCGCCGTACGTTCCGCCCGCCCCCGGCGTCTCGTCACGCACCAGTTTCCCGTCGCGATAGCGGATCATCGGACCGTCCTTTTCACTGCGCCCGCCCCAGCCGCCGAGTCCGATCATTTCGTTGTATTCCGGCCACTGCGGGAAGGAATTGTCCGCCGCATGAACCGTCACGAAGCCGCCGCCATTTTTCACGTAATCGACAAATTCCTTGCGCACTTCCTCCGGCCACATCTCGCCGTTGTAGTTGGACACGATCACGTCGTAATCGCGGAATTTCGGGTGCCACGTTTTCCACTGCTCCGTCTTCAGTTTGTCGAACGCCGTTTTCTCCTCCTGCCATTTTTTCTTCGCCTCCTCGAACTTCGCCTGCTGCTCCGGCTTCGCGTCCTTCGGCGGCTTGGGCGCGGGGGGCGCGGAGACGGGCGTCGTCGTGACATCGACCGTGAACCGCCCGCTCTGTTCCAGCGCGAACTTAATCCACGGCGTGGTTTCCTTCCACGCGTGATTGTTTTGCCCGTCGATAATGAGCGCCTTCAATTTCTCCGCCGCATGGACCGGTGAGAGGGCGAGGCAAAACAGGAGGGCGACGACAAAAGCGGAGCGGAGGATTTTCATGTGAGTCAGTGGAATGGCGGCGGGGCGGAACGAGTTAGCAACAATCCTAGCCACCGACGAGCCTTGGGTTTGGTCATGGCACTGTTTGAAAAAGCGCGATCTGTCATTCTGAGCGGAGGCTTGGCGGAGTCGAAGAATCTCTTGAGCGACCAGAAATGCAACGCGCTGGGGTTGGGTGCGAGATTCTTCCACTTCGCAGTGCTCCGGTCGGAATGACACGCGGTTGATTCAAAACGAGCCACTGACAAACCCAGCGCGTTGGTTCGTGGCGCTGGTTCGTCGTAAAAATTCCGCGGCCAGTTCGCGGCGGCTAAGTTTCCCGCGTTCGTTCACCGGGATCGCTTCGACCAGCCACACGTCTTTCGGCACCTGCCACGCGCTCAGCTTTTCCCGGCAAAACGCAAAAACCGCCTCGCGTGTCACCCCGTTTACCGCCACGCACGCGACCGGTTCCTCGCCGCGCAACGCCGACGGCACGCCGAACACGACCACTTGTTTGACGTGGGGGAACTTCAAAAGCTCTGCCTCGATTTCGGCGGGATTTACCTTTCGACCGGCGATGTTGATGACATCCGAAACACGGCCAGTCAGAAAAAATCCCAGCGCCGTGTGCCGCACCAGATCACCCGGAATGAAACGTCCGTCGGCGAGAGCGGCGGCTTCCGACGTGGGAAAATATCCGTCACCGACGGCGGCGCTGCGGATTTCGATTTGCGACGGCTCTCCCTCTTCCCGTGGCTTGATCGCGACATTTTTCATCGCCGTGCCGACAAAACAGTCCTCGTACTTTCGCGAATCCGAGGCGTCGTAACTGATGCCGCCGCACTCGCTCGATCCGTAGAAGACGTGAATTTTCAGACCAAAGTTTTCCGTGAAACGCGTGGCGACATTTTTTGCCAGCAGAGCGCCGGCCGAGATGCAAAGACGCAAGCGCGGCAGTGCGGGAGCGTTTTCCATTTCGGCGAACGCCTGAAAAAATACCGGCATCCCCGGAAAAACCGTCGCACCCGAGCGCGCAAGATCGCCAAGAATCGCGCGCGGCATCCGATCTTCGCTCGCCACCAGCGGCACCCCTCGACAGACCAGCGGCGTGATCAAGTTGCTGAAGCCGTACGAATGCGAAAACGGAATCACCCCGAAGTTCACGTCGTCGCGCGTCAGACCCATCGTCTCGCAAATGTTGTCGCAATCGGCGACGAGCTGTTTGCTGCGAAAGCAAATCGCCCGCGGCGCGGCGGTGGTGCCGGAGGTCAGCTTGAGGAAGTCGCAGTCGAGGGTGGATGGTGGGACGACTCGCCCCCGCTCCGACGGTCCCGATTTCTCTGCGCCACCACGGCGGACGGCGGAGATGACCAGCTCGCCTTCGCGCACTTCGATCAGCGCGGCGACGCGGCAGATGACGAGCACGGCTTCGAGTTCCGTTTTCCCCATGTGCCTTCCGAGCGGCAGCGGGATGGCGTTGGCCCGTCGGCACGCGATGAGCAGCGCGGGCCAGTGCTCGCTGTTGCCGATTTGAATGGCGATCACCGAGCCAGCCGGAAATGGCGCAAGCCGATCGACGAGCGTGTTCGCCTCCGCATCGATGTCCGAAAACGTCCTCAGCGATTCACCGCGCGTCGAATAGATCGCCGCGTCGCCCGCGCGCGCCGCCAGCGTTTTTCCCCAAGCGCCCAGAATCGCGTCAATTTCGTTTGCACTGCTCATCGTGTCGGCTACTGTTACGTCCCTTTTTTCACCATGAAAGCGGATATTCATCCCAAGTACGTCGAGTCCAACATCGCCTGCGCCTGCGGCGCGGTTTACAAAACGCGCTCCACGCGCAAAGACCTGCGCATCGGCATTTGCGCCGCCTGCCACCCCTTCTTCACGGGCGAGCACAAGTTCGTCGATACCGCAGGGCGCATCGAGAAATTCCAGCGTCGTTACGGCGCGGGAAAAACGGCGCGCGGCGGCAAGACCGCAGCCTAGCTCGAGTTCGATTTTCCGGCAGCCGGTTTCCGTGAACTCACGGGAACCGGCTGTCTGTTTTTTATGGACTTCGCACCTCTCATCGAACGAAAAGCCGAGCGCTTCCGCGAACTCGAAGCTGCCATCGCCGAGCCGGATTTTTTTAACAATCCGCAAAAAGCGCGCGAACTGATGCGTGAACACACGCGGCTGAAGGAACTCGTCGCGCTGTGGGAAGTGCTGCAAAAAGCCGAGGCTGAACTGCACGACAACACGGAACTCGGGCAATCGAACGACGCCGAAATGGCGGAGATGGCGAAGGCGGAAATTCCGGCGCTCGAACAGCGAATCGCGGAAACCAAAACCAAAATCCAACTCGCCCTTCTGCCCCCCGATCCGAACGAAGACCGCGACGCGATCGTGGAAATTCGCGCGGGCACGGGCGGCAACGAAGCAGCCCTTTTCGCCGCCGATCTTTACCGGATGTACTGCCGGTTCGCCGAGCGGCGTGGTTTCAAAATCGAGCAACTCGAAAGCAACCCGTCGGAACTGGGCGGCGTGAAAGAGGTCATTTTCCGTGCGAGCGGGCCGCAGGTTTTTCGCGAGATGAAATATGAAAGCGGCGTGCATCGCGTGCAGCGCGTTCCGGCGACCGAGGCCCAGGGCCGCATTCACACGTCCGCCGCGACGGTGGCGGTGCTGCCAGAAGCCGAGGAAGTCGATCTCGAGTTGAAGCCCGAGGAAATCCGCATCGAAGTCTGCCGCGCGGGGGGGCCCGGCGGGCAGGGCGTCAACACGACCGACTCCGCGGTGCAAGTCATGCACATCCCGACCGGCATGATCGTGCGCTGTCAGGACGGGCGCAGTCAGCAGAAGAACAAGGTAAAAGCGCTCAACATTTTGCGGTCGCGCTTGCTGGAAAAAAAGCAGCGTGAGGAGTCGGAAAAATACGACGCCAACCGCAAGAGCCAAATCGGTTCCGGCGATCGTTCGGAAAAAATCCGCACCTATAACTATCCGCAAAACCGCGTCACCGACCACCGCATCGGTCTGACGATTTACAGCCTCGACCGGTTCATCGAAGGCGACCTCGACGAGATGATGAAGGGCCTGCAAAACGCCGACATGCAGGAGCGGCTGCAAGAAGTGAACGTCGCCGCGTAATCGGAAAAATGAGCAAGACGCTGCTCGAAGTTCTGCAAGCGACGACGGCGTATTTTCACAAAAACGGCGTCGAAAGTGCGAGGCTCAACGCGGAACATCTGCTGGCGCACTCGCTGCAATGCCGGCGGCTTGACCTGTATCTGCAATTCGACCGGCCGCTCGGCGATGCTGAACTGGAGCCGCTTCGCGAGCGGGTAAAAAAGCGCGCGCAAGGTGTGCCGTTGCAACATTTGCTCGGAACCTCGGAGTTTTTTGGACGCGTCTTTGCCAGCGATGCCCGCGCCTTGATTCCCCGGCCGGAGACGGAGCAACTCGTGGAGTTGGTTTTGAAATTCAGAGCAGAACTGGCGGGTGGCGCGATCCTCGACCTCGGTGTGGGCAGCGGCGTAATCGCTCTCACGCTCGCGGCTGAGTGGCCGGAAGCCCAGATTCACGCGATCGACATTTCGCCGGATGCGCTCGGGCTGGCGCGAGAAAACGCCAAGCGGCTGGGCTTGCTGGAACGCGTCACGTTTTCAGAGAGCGACCTGTTTGAAAAGGTGGACGGGAGCTACGATCTCATCGTGGCAAACTTGCCTTACATTGCCCGTGCGACGATCCCGACGCTGGCCCGCGAAGTCCGGCACGACCCGCGAACGGCGCTGGACGGCGGAGATAGCGGCGACGAAATTTTGTTGCGCTTGATCGTCGATGCGACGACACATTTCCGCCCCGGCGGACGCCTCGCGATCGAGATCGGCCACGACCAGTCCGCGCGGCTCGCGGACGCACTCGCACGCAACGGCTACCACGACATCGAATGCCAGACCGATCACCAGGGTGTGCAGCGATTTCTCCTCGCAAAATATGGATAAGATTCTAGTTCACGGCGGCTCCAAACTCTCGGGCTCCGTCACGATCAGCGGCTCGAAAAACTCCGCGCTGCCGATCCTCGCGGCGACGTTGCTGACCCGCGAGGAGTGCGTCATTCATCGCGTCCCGGACTTGAGCGACATTCATTACATGCTCCAAATTCTCGCCTCGCTGGGCGCGGAAGTGGAGCGCGCGAGCGGCACGGTGACGGTGCGAGCGGACGCCGTGAAAACCGTGGCGCCCTACGAAATCGTCCGAAAGATGCGGGCTTCGGTTTGCGTGCTTGGGCCGCTGCTGGGGCGGGAAAAGGAGGCGACGGTTTCGCTGCCGGGCGGCTGCGTCATCGGCGACCGCCCCATTGATTTGCACTTGAAAGGCTTCGAGGCGCTCGGCGCGCAGCACCGCATCGACGCGGGCAACGTGAAAGTTTTCGCCAGCGAACTGCGCGGCGGCACGATGAACCTGCGCGGAAAACTCGGCCCGACCGTGCTCGGCACCGACAACGTCATGATGGCCGCCGTCCTCGCTGAGGGCACCACGGTGATCGAAAGCGCAGCCGCAGAGCCGGAGGTGGTGGACCTCGCCAACTTCCTCATCGCGATGGGCGCGAAGATCGAAGGCGCCGGCACGCGGCGCATCATCATTGAGGGCGTCAAGGAGTTGCACGGCGCGGAACATTCGGTGATCCCCGACCGGATCGAGGCGGGCACATTTCTCGTGGCCGGCGCGATTGCGGGGACGGAGGTCACGTTGCGTCGGGTCAATCCCGAGCATGTCGTCGCCGTCACCGACAAACTTGTTGAAGCGGGATACCGCATCGAGTCCCAACGCGATCGGATGACGATTCACGGCAACGGCGATCCCAAGGCACTCCAACTCATGACCGAGCCATTTCCCGGTTTTCCCACCGACATGCAGGCGCAATTCTGCGCGCTCCTTTCACGAACGTCGGGTAATTCCACCATCACCGAGACGATTTTTCCGCAACGTTTCATGCACGTCTCGGAACTCAAGCGCATGGGCGCAAACATCCAGCTCGAAGGCGCGACCGCGATCATCGCCGGAGTCGAGCGACTCAGCGGCGCGCCGGTGATGGCGAGTGACCTGCGCGCTTCCGCAGCCCTGGTTCTGGCAGGGTTGCAGGCTGAAGGCGTGACCGAGATCAACCGGGTTTATCACATCGATCGCGGTTACGAACTGATTGATGAAAAACTGAACGCACTCGGCGCGCACATCGAACGCGTGAAGGCGTAGCTTCGAGAAAACGCCGCTACAACGCGCGCCACTTCTCCAACCGAAATTGTTCGTCGTAGCGCCCGCGATTGTGCCGGCGGCAACAGACCAAACACGCCACCCGACGACGAAAAGGGCGCACGCGTTTGACTTCGAGTTTGCACGCGGGGCAGCGGTAAAAATGTTTGCGCACGACGTGCCGGCGCGGCAGCGGCAGATTGTGGCAGCGCGTTTCATCGGCAAGGCCAAGGTCGTGGCACGCCTGCCTCCACTCCGTGCCGTGGGGCTCGATGCGGCGGCGGCCCGCGCGATGTTTTGCGAGCAGATGCGCGAGCTCGTGTTTGAGCGTGCGCAGCACTTCGTCGCCGCTGATTTCACGCAGCTTCGGATTCAACTGAACGAGCGCTTGCGCGTAATTCGCCGTCCCCGCCGTCGAGCGCAGGCGCGGGTTCCAGCGGATTTGCACCCCCTCCGCCAGCGCGTCGCAGCCGACTTGGCGCAGCAGATCACGCGCAATTTCCGAGAGCGCCACGTCCTCGTTTTTCGCGGGGGATTTTTCCGCCGGCGACGGTCGTGGCATGATCGCGGTGCGGAAGCGCGCCGTGAGATTTGAGAAAAAATCCAGTTGCATCCGAGGTCACACGGTCGCCGGTGCGAGCCGTGAAAAAATTCGCGGCAACGCCGAAATCGCCGCGTCGATTTCAGCCTCGGTCGTCAGTTTTCCCAATGAAAACCGCACCGTCGCCTGGGCGATTTCCGGGGCGACGCCCATCGCGAGCAAAACGTGCGAAGCCATGATCGAGCCAACCATGCATGCCGAACCGCTCGACGCGCACACGCCTTCAAGGTCGAGGTTGATGAGCAGCGCTTCGCCGTCGAGTCCGGGAAAGCTGACGTTGAGCGTGTTGGAGAGCCGTTCGGTCGGATGGCCATTGAGCGTGGCGGCTGGGAAGGCTGATTGCAGGCCGGTCCAGAGGCGATCACGCAACGCGGCTTCGCGTGTTTGTTCCGTTCCGATTTCGCAAATCGCCAGATCCGCCGCGAGCGCCAGTCCGACAATCGCGGCGATGTTTTCCGTGCCGGGACGACGCTCGTTTTCGTGCGAGCCGCCGAATTGGATTTTCTGAATCGGCACGCCCGCGCGCAGCCAGAGCACGCCGACGCCTTTCGGGCCGTGAAATTTATGCGCGGCGAGCGAGATCGCATCCGGTCCCGCGTCGCGCACGTCGAGTGGAATTTTTCCAAACGACTGCACCATGTCGCTGTGAAACAACACGCCCCTCTCGCGGCAAATCGCGGCGATCTCGCGAGCGGGCTGGAGCGTTCCGGTTTCGTTGTTGGCGGACATGATCGAGACCAGCGTCGTCTGTGGGGTAATCGCGTCTTTTAACTCTTCCAAATCGACGAGACCGAACTGATCGACGGGCAGCCAGGTGACGCGGAAATCCTCGTGCTTTTGCAAATACTCGAATGCTTGCAGCACGGCGTGATGCTCAGTGGTCGCAGTGATGAGATGGCGTCCGCGCGCCGCCTGCGCCCGGGCGAGGCCGAGCACGGCGAGATTGTCGGATTCGGTGCCGCCGCCGGTGAAAATGATTTCGTGCGGCTTCGCGCCGAGCACGCGTGCGAGCCGGTCGCGCGCGTCGTCGATGGCCGCTCGCGTCTCGCGCCCCGCCGCGTGGATGCTGGACGGATTGCCGAAGTGGCGCGCGAGATACGGCAGCATCGCGTCGAGCACCTCGGGCGCGAGCGGCGTGGTGGCGTTGTAGTCGAGGTAGATCACAGTTCGCGGCGGAGATTGTTTTGAACGAGTCGCCTCTCGCGAGACTAGCGTGTGAACTCGCGAACTCAACCCGGCAGCAGGCGATGGCTCAGTTAAAAAACGCGTCATTCTGAGCGAAGGCTTGCCGGAGTCGAAGACTCTCTTGAACCGTTTGTAGCGTGCCGCTGCACGAGGAAATGCATGAGATTCTTCGACTGCATTCCGTTCGCTCGGGCGAACTCCACTGCGCTCAGAATG
>JANXWU010000529.1 GCA_025350985.1 Spartobacteria bacterium
GAACGCCGGATCGCGCGCGTGGTGTTTTTCGCGAGCGCGGCGGGAACTTTCACACTGCTCAGCGGCAATAGCCAAAGCCGCGCCCCGCGCTACGATGTCTCCGCGCTGGCGGCCGAGTTGAAAACTGCCACGGCATTGAGCGTCACGCCGTCGCCGCTGGCGGAAAATCCCGGATTCAAAATACCCGAAGCGCTGGCGGCGCTCACGATCCAAGGCGCCGCCATCGACACCCGCGATTGGAAATTTCGCAAACCCGTGCCACTCGCCCGCGCCGGCGCGCAACAACTCGAACTCGATCTCGAAGTGCTCTCACGCGCCCAGTCCGATTACCGCGATTTGCGACTCGTGCGCGGCACGAGACAGCTTCCATTTCTGATGGAATGCACGTCGATCTCCCGCGCCATCCCGGTGAACGCGACGATTTCCGCCGTTCCGAAACATCCCTCGGTCTCGCGTTGGACCCTCAAGCTGCCGAAGCCGGCGCTGCCCATCACACGCCTGGTCTGCGCCTCCACGTCCGCGCTTTTCCACCGAGAAATCCGCGTGTGGGAGGAAGTGACCGATGAGCGCGGCGAAAAATATCCGCGCGACCTCGGCCGTGCTTCCTGGCAGCGGACGCCGCAGCAGACGATGCGCGAGAATTCCGTGGTGTTGAATCAAACGCCGGTCACGGACACGCTGTTCGTGGAGACGGACAACGGCGACAACTCGGCGATCGAGTTGCGCGATTTCCGCTGCCACTACGCAGCGACGCGGCTCGTCTTCAAGGCCGCGCCCGAGGCCGCAGCGCCGCTGTGGATTTACTACGGCAATCGCCAAGCCGCCGCGCCGCGCTACGACCTGAGCCTCGTCGCGCCCGAACTTTTGCGCGCCGAAAAATCGCCCGTCGCGCTCGGGGCGGAGGAGTCGTTGAAATCGAAGGGCGAGCGCGCGGGCGAAGCAATCAGCGCACACGGAAGCTGGATGCTCTGGGGCACGCTGGCGATTGTGGTCGTCGCGCTGCTCGTGGTGATCGCGCGACTGCTGCCGAGGGAGAACTGACGCCGGAGGCCACTGGGGGTGCCGGGGATTGGAGCGGGTAGAGGGAATCGAACCCTCCTGGCCAGCTTGGAAGGCTGGAGCTTTACCACTAAGCTATACCCGCGGGACGGGCGGAATTTTGTCCCAAAAGCGGGCGGTGGCAAGTGCGAAGATGCAAGGTGATTTGGCAGTGGATGTAAAAAGTTTGTGAGGGGTGCTGGAAGCGTTTGCCAGCTTCCGGCGCTTGGGTTAATGGAACACGCTTTCAGGCTCCGCCACCTTGCTTTGCCGACTCGCATCCCAATTTGCCTTCCCGATGATTTTCTGCCGGCCGCGCCTCGCTCTTGCCCGCGCGGTCGTGGCGATCACTTGGGTTTTTGTCAGTGCGTCCGATTTCGCGCAGGAGCCGGCAGCGACGGAACCTGCCACCCCACCGCCGGCCTTCAACCCGCCTTCTCCACCCGCCGCCAGCGTACCGCCGGGCACACCTCAGCCCACGGCTCCGGGAGCGTCTTCCGCGACCGGGCCGGTGACGAGGCCGAGCGCGCCGCCGCCGAGCCTTTCGGTGAGCGGTGGCTACGGTTTCGTGCCGGAGACGCTCACGCCGGGCGAGGGCAAACTGGCCAAGCCGAAGCTGCGCATCAGCGTGTTTATTTCCCAAGGTATCGACGACAACATCAACAGCGCGCCCAATGAAGCTCGTCCCCGGCAATTTGAATTGGTGCTGCCCGGCGGAGGCGTCGTGAGCACGAACAGTTCCAGCGTGCTCGTGCCCACGAACGTCGGCGTCTTTCTCATCCGGGACAATGGCGCGACGCTGGTGACGGGTGTCGGCAGTTCGGGTAGCGGAAACCCCCAGACCGGCCAGGGCGTGCTGATTCAAAACAATGGCAACACGCTGCTGACCGGCGTGGGAATCATCGTCCCCACCAATGTCACGGCGCGCACGACCGCACTGCCGACGCTGCGGGCCCTGCCGCTGCCGGACGGGCGCACGGTGAGCCTGGTCACGAACGCCCGCTTGAGCGCGGATTTGCAGTTCGCCACGCCTCGTACGGTTTTTACTTTTACGCTGAATTTGGGCGGGGCTTATTACGCCGCTCGCGACCCCGAGCCTTTCGACAAAAACGCGAGCCTGGACCTTTTGTTTGTCCGCAAGCTCACGCCGCGCGCGCAAGTGACGGTGCAAGTGTCATCGGCTTATTCCCCGCAGCCCGATGTCACCCGGATCAACTCTCCGACCCAGGCGGGCGGCGGCAGTTTCCTCACCACCAACGGGCGGATGGAACTGAGCTATCAGCCCACGGCACGTTTGCAGACGAGCTTCACCTACAACCTCGAGTCGCTGGCCTATGAACGTGCCACCTCGCAAGGCGGCAACTTCGTGCGGACTGTCCTCGGCGAGGAGTTGAAGTATCAGGCGACTCCGCGCACGAAGCTGACAGCCGGCTACCGTTACGGCTTTACCAGTTTCAACGATCCGACCGGCGACTCGACTTCAACCATTCTTCTCGGCGGCTTCGACCTCAATGTGACCAAGCGGCTGGCCGCTACTTTTCGCGGAGGAGAGGAAATCCGGAGTTACGCCTCGGGGGCGCAGTCCACGGTAGCCCCGTACGCCGAGAGCGCGCTGTCCTACCGCTATGGGGGTGGGACTTCGGTGCTGAGTTGGACGTCCCGTTATGGTTTGGAGGAATCCGCTAGCAGTGCCTCTCAATCGAAGTCTTCGTTCCGTTCCTCGGTCAGTGTGAGCCAGGTCCTTTCGTCGCGACTGCAAAGCTCGTTCAGCATCAGTTACACTCACAGCTCCACGGCGGCGTTGATTTTTGCGAACGCCAGCAACGGCCCCGGAACCGGCACGAGTGCCAGCACCGGCACTTCCTCCACCGGAGCGACCACGGCGAACCCCGCCGTGATCGAGGACGACTTAGGCGTGAGCCTGAACGTTTCCTACATTTTTTCGCCGCGGCTCTCCCTGTTTTCCAATTACAACTTCACCAACGTCCTTTCCAGTTCAGCCTTCTCCAGCTACTACC
>JANXWU010000393.1 GCA_025350985.1 Spartobacteria bacterium
AGCACGAGCGAGCCGGGCGGGATTTTCGTGTGCTGCGTGACGAGCGCGTTCGCGCCGATGATTGAGCGCGCGCCGATTTCCACGCCGTCGAGCAGGGTCGCGCCCATGCCGACGAGCACTTCATCCGCGACCGTGCAGCCGTGAAGGATGGCTTTGTGGCCGACGGTCACCAACTCGCCGAGCGTCGTCGGAAACTCGTGATCGACGTGAACGACCGAGCCGTCCTGAACGTTCGTGCGCGGGCCGATGATGATCGATTTGATGTCACCGCGCAGCACCGCCGCGAACCACACGCTCGACTCTTCACCCAGCGTGACATCGCCGATCACCACCGCTCCCGGCGCGACGAAGGCGCTGGCAGGAATCGATGGCTTGCGCCGCAGAAAAGGCGCGATGGTTTCGTCGTAGTTCACCTCCGCATCGTCGCGCCTCCTTATTACAAAATCAACCCGCAAGGCCGATGGACAAAGGGTTGCGGGATTCTCCGGTGGCGGATGACCGGGCCGATAAAGTTTGACAATTTCGTGCGCCGTTGGCAGAACCAACCCGTTTTCCGCTGCTGATTTCAGCAGCACTTCCCAAATCTAAAATCTTCAGAAATTATTTCCATGAACAAAGCAGCACTCGTCGAATCCGTTCAAAAAGCCCTCGGCAACGGCTCCAGCAAAGCGCAGGCGGAGCGGGCCGTGGACGCGGTCATCCAATGCATCAAGGCCGGCGTGCGCAAACACAAACAGGTGCAACTCGTGGGCTTTGGCACGTTTCGCGTAGTTTCGCGCAAGGCGCGCATGGGCGTGAACCCGAAGACGAAGCAGCCCATCAAAATCAAGGCGTCCAAGACGGTGAAGTTCTCGGTGGGCAAGGATTTGAAAAGCAAACTGTAGCGCGACGCCACCGGACCTTCAAAACGGCTTGCCCAAGGGCGATGGCTGGTTTTTCCACGAGCACCCAACTCAGCGCTCCCAAGGCAACGCTGAGCACTGCCGAAACCAGCACATAAAGGGCGATCCCGAGCCGATGCCCGCCCAGCGTGTAAAGACATTGCTGAATCACGAACGCGTAAAGATAAACGCCATACGAGACATCGCCGAGACGATCGAGTTTTCCAAACGGAAGACGGTAGGCGAGGCTTAACAGCACGTAAGTCCACGCGAACGGCCAGACGATTCCAAACCCGCCAAAGGTTCCCGAGAGCGCGAGCAGGAACAGGCAAAGCAGAAAATGCTTACCGTTCCACGCCACCTTTCCCCCGGTGAGCCGATACGCGGCCACTCCCGCGACGAAAGCCAGCGCGATGCGCGTCCCCGCCGGGTGAAATGCAAAGTCGAGGATCGTGCACAAGGGCGTCGTCGGGCGCAGGGACGGAAAGTGCCAGAACACATAAATGGCACAGGGCACAAAAAGCACGGCGAAGGCCACCAGCACGAAAACGCGACGGTGCAGCCAGCCGGCTCCCGCCGCGAGGGCCAACACGGCGTAACACAGCGCTTCGTAGAACAGGCTCCAGAGTGATCCATTCACCGCGAACGGGTGCGCATTGTGCAGGAAAAGCGGCATGATGTTCCATTGCCGGATGTAGAGAAATGCGTTGTTGAAAATGAACCCGAGGGCGTTGCACGGACCGGCGGTGATGCTTTCGCGATAGGTAAGCTCCCCCGGACACAAATACGCAAAGAGCGCCGGCACGATAACCAAGGCGCACACCAGGAGGTTCGCCCAGAACGCCGGCATGATGCGGAAAAAGCGGCGCACCGCAAACCGGACAAGCGAGGGCTGGTTCGCCAGCGATTGGCTCAGGAGAAATCCGCTGAGGATAAAGAAGCCCTGCACCGCCAGTTCGTTGGCGCTGGTTTGGCCGAGGCTCCAAGTCGTGAGCGGATCGGCTCCAAAACCTCCCAAAATGTACGCGTGCCCGAACAGCACCATCATCGCGAGCATCAGCCGCAGAAAAGTGAAACTGTTTTGCCGCCCGCCTTGCTCACTGGGAATCATAGCGAAGCCTCAAGCAAAAAACGTTCCCCTACACCGAGCGCCGACAGACGCCATGCGTCCTGCGGAGTGAAACAGCCTGCTGGCGCCTGTCCCGGCGCGCTATTTTTTCACAGGCACAAAACAAACGCCGTCGGCCAGAACGTGGCCGTCGGTGCCATCGTTGCGGATCGTCACGCTGGCTGCGGTGGCGTCGAATTTTCCCGTGAAGACCTTCACCCACCCGCCGTGTTCGCGCTGGTTCACCGTGACCGTTCGCTTGCCTTCGGAGCCCTCGATATCGACCGGGACGTTGCTCGCGCGATTGGGCAGCGCACTCCAACTGAGGTAAACGTCGTAGTCGCCAGCGGCGGGAAGCTGCGGCGAAAAGCGGATGCTTTTCCTGCCTTTGTCGGCGTTGCCGTCCGTCACGTAGCCGTCGTGAAAAAACGGATGCGTGGCCGAACTCCCGTGCCAGTCTCCGGTTTGTTTCGCCTCCGAATCATCGACCGCGATGCCGCCGGGAATGGCTTCCAGTGCGGATTTCGCGGCGGCGGCGTTGGCTTTCGCAGGAGCCTTCCCCGTCCAATCGAGGATTTGTTTGTCCGCCACCAGCCGCTCCCGCAGCTTGGCGTAATTCACTTTTT
>JANXWU010000413.1 GCA_025350985.1 Spartobacteria bacterium
CGCCATTGGAGCTGGTCAGCCCGCACAGATAGTTAAAGAGTCCTTTGCCTTTGCTGCCATCGGGCAAAGTAGCTTCTTCATTGTCGATGAACTTCAATAACTCATCGCCGGTAATCCCCTGCGGATTCGCCGCCCAATCCCGCCAGCGATAAGGCCGCTCAACCGCCGGCTTGAACTTCTTTCCTGCCAACTGCGCCTCCTCCTCCCGCTGAAGCTCCAGGTCATCGAGGAATTTCAAAAACATGACCCAAGTCAGCATCGGCAACCGATCCAGGTCGCCGTTAAGTCCCTTGTCCTTCCGCATGATGTCGCGTGCGGACTTTAGGAGAGAGCCGAGGGATTGGGCGGTGGTCTGAATTGCAGAGGTAGATTTCATTTCGATCCAACTAACAAATTTGAAAGCCAAAGCTCGTGATAGCCGCAGTCCTTTGTCTTGCGAGTCAACGAATATTGCGAGTCACAGACTTGAAGAGTCAACAAATCTTGCAACTCAACACACTTAAGGGCCGAAGGCCCGCCATTTAATAGCCCAAGGTTCAGGGCCGAAGGCCCGATAATTGATAGCCCAAGGCAGAGCCTTGGGTATCGTAAATTCCAAATAGCAAGCCCTGTAAGGGCGAAACAAAACAAACCAGAATTAATCCCACGCATAACGTTCATCCAGTGGTTTGCAGTTCTTCTCGCAGAACCGGCGATACTCCGTTTGAAAGTCGTCCTTTCGATGATGTTCGGCCTGATTACGAATGTATTGTCGCACTGTCTCCCCATGCGTCGCACTGACACTAAACTCACCGTAGCCAGCCTGCCATGCGAAGTCGGAATAAGAGTTGTGCTGATCCTTTAGCCATCGAGAAGATGATGACTTGATTTGTTCGACAACCTTGGCAGGCGCATGGTTCTTGGATTGCGCAAAAAGGATGTGGATGTGATCGGAGACTGAATTGATCTCAATCAGGCATGAGTCCTGGTTGGCAAGAATGCCTCCAATGTAGGCGTGGAGTTGTGGACGATCTTCATCGCGGAGAAAAGGACGACGCCCCTTCGTGCTGAACACGAGGTGGACGAGAATGTTCGCCAGGGATTGCGACATGGGTTACGCCCTTACAGGGCTGAGAAATCCGGGACTTCGTGACTTGGGCCTGCGTGCGCGGTGCGCACTTCAGCCCAAGCTATAGTATTGACGGCTTTCAGCCGTCGAAGATCGTCACAGCCTTTGGAACAGATTTTCATGCGGCATAGAGTAGTGTTTGTAATTGAGCAACAGCTTCGCGCAGTTTTTCTGTGCCGCCGAACCGTTTGATGATATCCGCAACCTGTCCATGATTCGATACGGGCGGCACCTTTAAGACATCAGGTAAAACAAACTGCGCCGCGCCGTGTTCAGCGTATTTGTCCAGTAGCTCATCAAGTATCTGCCGTGCTTCTGGACTATATTGTGCGAAGAAGTCTTTCCGCGATTCGCGAAGTTGCTGGGCGCGTTCGCGGCGGGTGCGGAGCGGGGCATTGAAGGCTAGGTGGCAGAGCAGGTCGAACGGATCGGCTTCGGGCTGCTTTGCTTGTTCGGCTAACTCATCGAAGCTGATGCCGCGCTCGGCCAGACGTTGAATGATTCCGGCGCGCTTCTCCGGGTCAGACCATTCGGCGCGCAACTCGGGTGCCGTCGGGCAAAGTGTGCGCACTTTCTCCGCTGCGTAGTCGGTGTAGCGAATGACGCGCAGTTGTTTACCATCGGGATCAAGCTCGTAAACAAGGTGCGCCGCGATTTCGACCTGTCCACCATCGTAGTAAAACTTGCGATGCTCCACGGGCGGCGGCTCGTTGATCGTGATGTCTCCTGGTTCCCAATTGTCCGAGTTGATTTCCTCATCCACGACCGTTGTTTTGACTACCTTTCCCGCTTCATCAATCTCCTCCTGCGTCAGCTTCATCGGATCGCCATCGAAAGCGGGATCGGCGAAGAGCCGCGTGGCGGAGCCGGTATAGTCAATGATGTTGAACCAAAGCTTGCCGTAGTCGTCACGCACGCGCGTGCCGCGTCCGATGATCTGCTTGAACTCGCTCATCGAACCGACGACGCGAGCGAGCACGACATTTTTGCACGTCGGGGCATCCACCCCGGTCGTGAGTAGCTGCGAAGTAGTCAGGATAGTCGGGACCTTCGTATCCACGTCTTGAAAGCGGCTTAGGTGTCCGCGACCTATATCCCCTTCGTTGGAGGTGACACGGCAAACATAATCGGGATGCTGCTTCACGAGATCGGCGTTGAGGTTGTTCAATGCCGTGCGCATCTCGCTCGCGTGCTCCTGATCCACGCAAAAGACAATCGTCTTCGCAAAACGGTCGCGGCTCTTTTTCAAGAAATCGGTGAGATGCCGCGCGATGCTTTCCGTGCGCGCACGCAAGGCCACGGCGCGCTCGAAGTCCTTCGTCTCATACTCGTCATCGGGAATAGGACGGCCATAGCGATCCATCTCGTCCTTGCTTGGACGCCAGCCGGCGGCGTCCCATTCCGTGACGACGCGATGCACTCGATAAGGCGCGAGAAAGCCGTCCTCGATGCCTTGGCGCAGACTGTATTCGTAAATCGGATTGCCGAAGTAGCGATAGGTGTCGCGGTTGTCATCGCGCAACGGCGTGGCCGTCATGCCGAGCTGAAAGGCGGACTGGTAGTATTCGAGAATGGTGCGCCATGAGCTATCCTCGCGTGCGCTCCCGCGATGGCACTCGTCCACGATGATCAAGTCGAAGAAGTCAGGCGGGAACGATTTGAAAAGACCTTCGCGCCGCTCGTCCTCGGCGAGAGATTGGTAAATGGCGAAATACATTTCACGGCCGAAGTTGGTGACGCCGCCTTCAATCTTCCAGCGCGCATCGCCAAAGGCCGCAAAGATGCCGTCCTTCGGCTGATCCACGAGAATGTTGCGATCGGCAAGATAGAGGATTTTCGGTTTCCGATAAGCGCCGTCCTTGTTCCATCCCGCATTCCAAAGCTTCCAGCAAATCTGGAATGCCGTCGGTGTCTTGCCGGTGCCGGTCGCCATTGTTAGCAGGAGGCGGCGCTGCCCTTTCAAAATCGCTTCAACAGTTCGGTTGATGGCGATGAGTTGGTAGTAACGCTCACCTTTATTCACTGCGTAATTGACCGGCGTCAGCAATCGCTCAGCCGTTTCAGCGCCCGTAATGTTTTCACCGACGCAATAACGCTGCCAAAGATCGGTCGGGGTCGGGTAGTAGCTAAGGACTGTTTCTTTGCCCGTAAAGTAATCGAACTCGATGATCTCTTCGCCATTGGTCGCGTAGGCAAATTTCAAGCCGAGCATTTCGGCATAGTCCTTCGCCTGTTGCAGACCATCCGCCGCCTTTTTGTAAGCGGCTTTCGCTTCTACAATCGCAAGCGGAAAATCACGGCGATAACGCAGAAGATAATCCACGCGCTTCGGCGGCTTGCGCACAAACCCTTTGCCAACCGGAATGATGCGCCCGTCCGTGATGGTGCGCTGTTCAGCAATGGAATGGGGATCATTTTCCCATCCTGCGGCCTGCAATTTGGGAACGACGAATTTTCTGCATATATCTGCTTCGGTGAGCATTTATCTTTTTTCTGCGGTCGCGAAGCGACAATTCTATTTTTACGCGTTTCTAAAGCGCCGCACAATCTACTGGCAAACGTCGCCCACGGATTTCAAGGCACTCTCGCCGGGAGCGGTTGCTGGCTTTTGAGGATGGTTGTCTCGGGGGTTAGCTTGTTGGACTTGCCACTAAAGATGAGCCGGTTCGGCTTTTCGCCGAGCGCCTCGGTAAGTGCCTTTGCATGGGTGCTGACTACTTTCAGGTTCAACAAAATGACGTGCAGCTCTTTCATCTGCTCCTGGAGTTGCTTGTCAGTCGTTCCTACGAATTTGCCCGCGTCACCGATGAAGCCGTTGGCGTTTTTCAAAACGTGCTCGAGCCCGTTCATCACCGACTGCAATTCCTGAAGGTCCTTCTTCACATCGCCCTCGTTGTCGGCGATCAATTTCGTCGCACGGCCGACGAGCGCGTCCCCATTCTTCGCCAGCCCGTCAACAGAACCGGTTAGCTTGGAAATTTTCGGTAACAGTTCTCCCAAGTCACTTTTGACTTTGGTGAGCAGGCTGTTGGCGTTGTCGAGCAGCGGCCCGGCGGCTTGCGTGATCTGCTCGATTCCATAAGCCGGATGTCCCTCGATGATCGCGGCGTTGGCGAGCGTCCCGGCGTCCGGCATGCCGGCGGAGAGTGCGATGAATTTTTGCCCAAGCAGCGTGTCCGAACCGAGCGACGCCACCGTGTCCACGGGCACTGGCGGAATGCCCTCGTCGATGCTGATCGTCACGCGGACGGCGTTTCTTTTGTTGTCGAATCCGCTGCGCTCTTCGGTGCTCAGATGACGCATCGCGATCACGCGACCGGCGGGCGCGCCGGCGAAGCGAACTTCGGAATGCACCTTTACGCCTGACACGTCCTGGTAGTCGATTTGCAAAGTGCGCGTCGGCTTTTTCAACTGGAAGCCGGAGAGCGCGAGCGTGAGCGCGGTGAGCAGGACGAGGCTACAGGCAATGACCGCCAGCGCGACGATGTAATCGGAGAGGTTTCGTTTCATGGCATTTTTCTGGATAACCGGCCGCGCGCCGAGATGAGCGGGCGCGGCGCGACGTGCTGACGATGCTCGTGATCGTCTTGGGAAAGATTCAGCGGCACCGGGCCGTCGGCTTCGCCGTTGATGAATTGCTGGACTTCGGGGTTCGGGCTGCTGCGGATTTCCGCGGGCGTTCCCTGCGCGATGATGCTGCCGCGCCCGAGCATGATCATGTTCGACGCAATGCGAAACGCGCTCGTCATGTCATGCGTAACGACCAGTGCCGTCATGCCACTTTCGCGCGTCAATTCGAGCGTCAGTTTATCGACGACGGCAGTCATGATCGGGTCGAGGCCGGAGGTGGGTTCATCGCTGAAGAGCAGCTCGGGATCGAGCGCCAGAGCGCGCGCGAGGCCGACGCGCTTTTTCATGCCGCCGCTGATTTCCGCCGGTTTCAAATGCTCGAAGCCGGTCAGTCCGACCATCTGTAATTTCCGTTTCACGATCTGGTCCACGTCGTCGTCGGAGAGCTGGCTATGTTCTGAAATGGGCAGCGCGACATTTTCGCCGACGGTCATCGAAGCGAGCAGTGCGCCTGATTGAAACAACATGCCAAACCGACGCCGGATGCTGGCGAGTTCGCGCTCGTCCATGTGCGTGATGTCTTCGCCGAAAATTTTGATCGAGCCGGAGGTGGGCTTCATCGCGCCGATGATGTGCCGCAGCAACGTGCTCTTGCCGCAGCCGCTGCCGCCCATGATGACCATCGTTTCGCCGCGATGGATTTTGAACGAGACGCCGTTGAGGACAGTGCGCTTGCCGAAAACGCGGACGAGATCGGTGACCTCGATGACGGGAGTGGTGTCAACGTCGTTCATGAGCCGAAGAAAAAAATTCCCGTCAGAACCGCGTTCAAAACGAGCATCGCCAGCAGCGAATAGACGACCGAGGCCGTCGTCGCCTGCCCCACGCCCTCCGCGCCGCCGTCCACATGCAGACCGGCATTGCACGCGATCGTGATGACCACCCACGCAAAGACCGCGCTCTTGATCAATCCTGAATACAAATCCCAAGTCGTCGCACTTTCCAAGGCGCGCAGGATGAAACCGGCGGTGTTAAAACCGAGCGCGTAGTGACACACCGTCCAGCCGCCAAAAAAGCCGACGTAATTTCCGAGAATCGTCAGCACCGGCAGCATCACGAGCATCGCCAGAAACCGCGGGACGATTAGGAACCTAATCGGATTGATGGCCATCACTTCAAGCGCCTCGATTTCCTCGGAAACTTTCATCGTTCCCAACTCTGCCGCCACCGCCGAGCCGCTGCGTCCAATCACGATCACCGCGATCAGCACCGGCCCGAGTTCGCGCAGCAAAGTCACGGTCACGAGATCGGGTACGTAGATTTCCGCGCCGAGTTGTTGCAACGAATGCGCGGCCTGCATGGCCAGCGTCACGCCGACACTGAAGGAAGTCAGCGCGACCATCGGCGCGGCGCGCACGCCGATGAAAACCATTTGCCGAAAGATGGGCGCGATCTTGAAAAACTGACCGGAGAACGGCGCGACGAGAACCCAGTAGAGGAGGCTGAGGTTGAGATTGAGATAGTTTTTCAACGGCTCAACGTCTCTTTGGAATCGCGCTTCGACCAACGTGGGAGCCGAAACTCGAGTCGATTCATGGCGAAAGGCTTTAGCAGCGGCGTGGGGGCCGACGAAGCCAAAAATAATTGCGAGCGTGGAGGCGAGTGATTCCGTCTAAAAGTTCCCGGCAAACGAATCAGCACCAACACAGCGATTCCCTTCCAATCAACAAACCGGCCTTCGGTTCAATCACCTCCTTTTCCCGCATGAAAATCCTGATGATCGATATTGGCGGCAGCAATGTGAAACTGATGCTCACCGGCCAGAAGGAGATGCGAAAAATTCCCTCCGACCGGAAATTTTCGGCAAAGGATTTCGTCACGCAGGTGAAGGAGAATCTGGCGGGCTGGTCCTTCGATGCGATCAGCATGGGCTTTCCCGGCTTGGTGAAAGATGGGCAACTGGTGCGCGAACCTTTGAATCTGGGCGGCGGCTGGCTGGACTTTTCTTTCGAGAAAGCTTTCGGCTGTCCGGTTCGGATCATCAACGACGCGGCGTTGCAGGCACTGGCGAGTTACAAAGGTGGCCGGATGCTTTTTGTGGGCTTTGGCACGAGCATCGGCGGGGCGGTGGTCGCGGATGACGTGATCGTGCCCATCGAGTTGGGGCTGGTGTCGCTGCGCAACGGCGAACCCTTTCTGAAGCGCCTGACAAAAGTCGCGCGCAAGGAGAACGGCGGCAAGAAATGGCAGCGCGACGTGGAGGAGGCGGTGATTCTATTGCAGGATGTATTTTGGCCGGAGGACACGGTCATCGGCGGAGGCAACGCGAAGCATCTGGACCCCCTCCCCCCAGGCACGCGGCGGCGCAGCAATCGGGACGCCATCATCGGCGCGCAACGGCTGTGGGAAGGCGCGGACATGCTCGCCACGCCGTACGGAACGACTTGGAGAATCGAGCGCGGTCGGAAGAAAAAATAACCCGCTCGGGTTGCCTCGGCAGCGAGCCGCATTCTGCTCGGAAACTCCAGAACTCGGGAAAGGCCGGTCGCTTTTCCTCGTTGCCTTCGAGGAGTGAAGCGGACAGAGTCTGCGCCACCTTTTTCCTCCACAAAAATGAGCACCAACAAAGTGAATATCGCCATCGTCGGGCTGGGGTTCGGAGCCGAGTTCATCCCGATTTACCAACATCATCCGCACGCGAACATGTACGCCATTTGCCAGCGTGATCCGAAAAAACTGAACGCCATCGGTGACAACTTCGGCATCGACGCGCGGTATGCCGATTTCAAGGAACTGCTCAAGGATCCGAAGGTCGATGCGGTTCACATCAACTCGCCGATCCCCGACCACGCGTGGATGTCGCTCGCCGCGCTCAAGGCCGGCAAGCACGTGAGCTGCACCGTGCCGATGGCGACGAGCATCGAGGATTGCAAAAAGATCGTCGATGTCGTGAAAAAAACCGGCCTCAAATACACGATGGCCGAGACGGTCGTTTACGCGCGCGAATATCTCTACATC
>JANXWU010000473.1 GCA_025350985.1 Spartobacteria bacterium
CCCGCCCCTTGTCGAACGGCTTCGTGTCCTCTAGCAAACCGGCACGCTCGCTCTCTCCCAGCGCTGAAGCGCTGGGCTATTCTCGCTCGCCCTACGGGCTAAAAAGCACACGCCCATGCAAAAACTCGCCGCTGGGATAAAACCACCGCCGCTGGAAATAGCCCAGCGCTTCAGCGCTGAGGAGAACCCCGAAAATAGCCCAGCGCTTTAGCGCTGGGGAGAACCGGGGCATTCGCGCCGTGAGTCCCGTAGGGACGGCAGAGCGATGCACTCGCTGACGAGCTCGGCGAAAGGTGCCGACAACGCCGTCGGTCTCGTTAAAACCGTCGGGCTCGGCGTTCAGAACGTCGTCGTCGGCGTTCAAAGCGTCGAGCTTGGCGTTCGGAACGTCGTCGTCCTCGTTCAAAGCGTCGAGCTCGGCGTTCGGAACGTCGTCTTGCTCGTTCCGAACGTCGTCGTTGACCAAAATTACGTCGCCATCGACCAAAATTACGTCGTCGTTGACCAAAATTACGTCGTCCCGCCGGGGACGTTGCCTTTGTCCAACTGCCTGCCAACGAAGTGCGCCGTGAGCGCATCGAATCTCCATTGCTTATCGTGCGCGGGTTCGTAATCGTGAACGCCAACCTTGGCCTGTTGAATCCTCTCCAAACCAGCCGCGTCAAAACCGTCGCGCTCCAGCTTTATCGCGCGGGCATTCTCGTCGCGATTGCGTTTCTCGTGCGGGAACATCACCTCCGGCTGCGCATCGCCGGCGACGCGCCGATTCAACTCGAAGAAGTGCGCGCGCTCCTGCCGAAAACCGCGGCGCTCCTTGCCGACGATTCGCCGAAAATGGGGCTGCGTGTGTTCGACGATGGCGGTCGCGAGATCGGCTACGTCGTGCGCACCGCGCCGTTCACGGACAAGATCATCGGCTACCAGGGGCCGAGCGACACGCTGGTGGTTTTCGACGCCGATTTCAAAGTCGCGGGCGTGCGCGTGCGCGGCAGCCGGGACACGCGCGAGCACGCGGGGAAGGTCGTGGGCGATCCGTATTTTTTGAAGACGTGGGACGGGATGGGCTGGGACAAAGTCGCCGGGTTGATCGACCTCGAAAAGGCGGGCATCGAAGGCGTGTCGGGCGCGACGCTCACGAGCATGGCCGTGGCGGAGGCGATCACGAAACGGCTGCGTCTCGCGGACGAGGCGCTGGCGAAAACCCGCCCGCCGATGCGCCTCCACGCGCGCGACTTTGGCCTCATCATCGTGATCGTGCTCGCGCTGGTGCAGGCGTTCACGCACACGCGCGGCCGGCTGTGGATTCGGCGCGGCTTTCAGGTCGTGGTCATCGTTTACGTCGGCTTCATCGACGGTCGTTTGCTGGCGCAATCGCTCGTCGCCGGATGGGCCGCGAATGGCCTGCCGTGGCACCTCGCGCCGGGTCTCGTGCTGCTCGCCGCCGCCGCGCTCGCCGTGCCGTGGACGACGCGCAAGCCGCTTTATTGCCAGCACATTTGTCCGCACGGTGCCGCGCAGGAATTGCTCGGGCGGGTGCGGCGAAAAAAGCTGGCGGTGCCGCGTTCGCTCGCCGCCGGTTTGCGCTGGCTGCCGGGACTGCTCATCGGTGTGGTCGTGGTCGTGACGATGACGGGACTGCCGTTCGATCTCGCGGGCATCGAGCCGTTCGACGCCTACCTCATCCGCACCGCCGGCTGGGCGACGGTGGCGGTCGCGGTCATCGGTTTGGCCGCGTCGCTTTTCGTGCCGATGGCCTATTGTCGTTACGGCTGCCCGACGGGCGCGCTGCTGGAATTCATCCGCTCGCACGGATCGTCGGATCGCTTCGGCGCGCGCGATGTGGCCGCGGCGCTGCTGCTGACGCTGGTGGTTTTGCTGCGATGGCAATACGGACACGTCCACGACTGGATCACGGCGCAAACGTGAACGCGGGGAAGAGGGGCATCGGTTCCGCGAAGGGCACGGCGCATTCCGGGGAGCGCACGCGCCACGCGGGCTGGTTTTGGCGCCCTCGCCGAAACGGACTTTTTTGTTCGCCATGAAAAAGTTGCTGATGCGGATGGATTTGGTTTTTCGCCAAGCGCAGGGGGAAAAGTGCGTGCCGCCGAGGCGTCGGCACCGGCACGCGAGGCGCGTGCGCTCCCCAAGCCACTGGATTCGCGCCGCCTGCGTCTGGACGATTATTTCGATGTCGCCGCAGGGTGCCTGGAGCGAAACAAAAACCGAGCCGATGGCGATTCGTGGTCACGCGATGGGCACGACCTACACGCTGAAGTTTCCGAGTCTGCCGGCGGGCGTCACGAAGGAACTCATCGCGAAAACAGCGGACGCGCTCTTTTTTGAAATCGAAAAAGCGGTGTCGGGCTATCGCGCGGATTCGGAGGTGATGCGTTTCAATGCCGCGCGCTTGACGGACTGGTTTCCGGTGTCGCCAGCCACCGCGCGCCTCGCAACCGAAGCGCTGCGCGTCGCGGAGGTGAGCGGCGGCGCGTTCGATCCGACGGTCGATCCACTGGTGCGCTTGTGGGGCTTCGGCGCGGCGAGGCGGACGGTGCATCGCGTCCCGGCGCAAAGCGAAATCGACGCGGCGCTCGCGCGTGTCGGCTGGAGGAAACTCAGCGCGCGCATCGATCCGCCCGCGCTCAAAAAATCGCAGCCCGATGTGGCCATTGATCTTTCCGCGCTGACGAGCGGCTACGCGCTGGACGAGTTGGGCGCGCGGCTCGATGCGCTCGGCCTCCGTGATTATCTGCTCGAACTCGGCGGGGCGCTGAAAGCCAAAGGCCGCAGCCAGCACGCCCGCCCCTGGCGCACCGGCATCGAGGAGCCGGGGATGGGTGGCGACGCGGAGATGCCGAAGCCGCGACGACTCGCTTGCCGCGTCGAACTCGCGGATAAATCGATCTCGACCTCCGGCAGTTCCAAACAGTTTTTTGAAGCGGAGGGGCGGCGCTTTTCGCACTTGATCGACGCGCGCACCGGCTGGCCGGTCACGCACAATCTCGTCGCGGTGACCGTCGTCGCCGACTCTTGCCTGGAAGCCGACGCGCTCGATACGGCGCTGATGGCGATGGGCCCGGAAGCCGCATGGAAACTGGCTTCCGCACGAAACATGGCCGTCTTGTTGATCAGCCACACGGAGCGCGAGTTGACGAAACGGACGACGCCGGCGTTTCAAAAACTGACGGTGAGTGAAGGCGACTAACGACGCGGTTTTCCCACCGGCACGCTGACGAACGGGCTGTCTTTCAGCAGAAATCGCCAGGGCAAATGTTGCGCGGCTGAGATGCCGATGCGCACGTCGGCGACCACTTCGACTTTGCCTTTTCGTTTCCGAAAGCCGCGCGTCGGATGCGCGCACAGGTCGAGGTGGTGATCCGCGCCGGTCACTCCGAGCGCGACTCCGAGTTTGCCAGGGCCGGAGCAAAGCTGGCCGAGGCTCTTCTTTTCATCGACGGGGGCGGGACGTTTGAGAAACCGGCGCGCCTTCATCACGTCGAGGCCGCGCGTCGGTTCGAGGGCGCGGATGAGGATGAGTCCGTTGCCGCTTGCGCCGCGCACGAGCACGTTCAGCAGCCAGTACATGCCGTAGTTCAGATAGACGTAGGCAGTGCCGCTGGTGCGCTCGGCGATGAAGCGGCGCGTGCTGGCGCGGGTGAAGGCATGGCACGCTTCGTCGCCGAACTCCGCGTAAGCCTCCGTCTCGACGACGATGCCCGCGCATTCGTCCCACACCAGTTCGCAGCCGATCAAATCCGCGGCGCAGGTGAGGGGATCGCGAT
>JANXWU010000500.1 GCA_025350985.1 Spartobacteria bacterium
TGTCGCTCGCCCGGTCCCGGATCGCCTGGTACATGATCAAATCCACGTAACGAATGATCGGCGCGGCATTGGCTTCGTTCTCGACCGACTGCATGTCCGCCGGACCTCCTTCGGAAAAGGAAATCTCCCCCTCCTCGCCCAATTCCTTGAGGATGTCCCCCATGTTGTCCGTGTCCGCGCCGTACGACTTTTTCAACAACTCCTCGACCTGGTAAACGGGCGCGACGACGACGTGGACGTTCTTCTCGATGGCAAAACGCAAGTCCTCGGCGATCTGCACGTTGAGTGGATCGGTCAGGCAAATCGTGACCGCGTCGCCAGTCAGGCCCACCGGCAGCGCGCCGTGCAGCCGCGCCAGTCCAGCGGGGATCAAACGCAGAACCTCCGGGGGCGGCTCGAAGGTTTTCAGATCGACCAAATCGGTGCCGAGATGTTCGGCGATGTGCTGCCAAAATTGGTCCTCCGACACGAACTCAAAATCGACCAGCGCCTGCACGACACTTTTGCCGGCATTGGACATTTCCGTGAGGATGTCCTCGATCTGGCTCTCCTCCACCACGCCGCGTTCCACCATGATTTCGAGGACTTGTTTGGCGTTCATTTATTTGCGGGGAGCCTGGCCTTCCAGAAGCTGTTTGGCGACCTCGGGGTCTTGCGATTTGGTCATCATTTCCTCGTAACTGATCAGCCCTTTCGTGAACAAATCAACGAGCGTGGCTTCCAGCGACACCATTCCGTATTTCGCGCCAGTCTGGATATCGGTGGCGATGCGGAAGGTCTTGTTGTCACGAATTAACGCGGCGATCGAGGGCGTGTTGATCATCACCTCGAACGCGGCGACGCGGCCTTTGCCATCCAGTTTGGGAAGCAAAAGCTGCGAGATCACCGCCTTCAGATTCGTGGAAAGTTGCACGCGGATTTGCTCCTGCTTCTCCATCGGAAACGCATCGACGATGCGATCCACCGTCCGCGCCGCGCCGGTCGTGTGCAGCGTGGCAAAAACCAGATGACCGGTTTCGGCCGCGGTGATCGCAATTTCCATCGTCTCCAAATCGCGCATTTCGCCGAGCAGGATCACGTCCGGGTCCTGCCGCAGTGCCCGCCGCAGGCCGTCGGCAAAAGTGGGCACGTCGATCCCGAGTTCACGCTGGTTGATGATTCCCTTTTTGTGCGTGTGGTAATACTCGATCGGATCTTCGATCGTCAGGATGTGGCTGCGCTGCGTTTCGTTGATGACGTTGAGCATCGAGGCCAAAGTCGTCGTCTTGCCGGAGCCCGTCGGGCCGGTGACGAGGATCAACCCGCGCGGCAGCGTCAGCAGCGTTTCGGCGATGGGCGGCAGGCCGATTTCCGCCAGCGACATCAGCCGTTTTGGAATCAACCGCAACGCCACGCCGATGCTGCCTTTCTGCCGGTAAACATTCGCGCGGAACCGATCCGTCTCGCGAAACGAAAACGCGAAATCAACGCTCCCCTGCTCCTTGACCTGTTGCAGGTTCGCGTCGCTCGTGATGGCGCGCGCGAGCAAGTCCGTGTCGTCCGGCGTCAGCGGTGCCATGTCCAGCTTCGCGAGATGCCCGCGCAGCCGCAGCACTGGCGGCGAGCCGGCGGAGATGTGGATATCCGACGCGCCCTCGTCGATGGCGAGCCGCAGCAAATCTTCCATCGGAATGGTGGCCATTTTAGGAAAGGCGGAGGGCTGGGGGCGGAAGGCGGAAAAGAAGTGCGGAGCGAGCGGGCGGTTTCATTTCTTCAAGCCGCGTCTCCCATCGTCGTCGAGATCACTTCCTCCGCCGTCGTCGTGCCGGCGAGCACCTTGCGCACACCGTCTTCGCGCAACGTCCGCATGCCCAGTTCGCGCGCGCGTTTGCGCAGTTGGAGCGTGGAGGCTTTCTCGTTGATCATGTGCCGCACGTCGTCGGTGATGACGAAGATTTCAAAGATGCCCATGCGTCCCTTGTAGCCGACGTGGCGGCACTTCTCGCAGCCGACCGGCCGCATGATCAGCGCCTCGCCGAGCTGCGAACGGTCGATGCCCAGCGAGACGATTTCGCTGTCGGTCAGCTCGTGTGGCTGCTTGCAGTTGTTGCAAAGTTTCCGCACCAATCGCTGCGCCACGACCGCGCGCACGGAGCTGGAAACCAGGAACGGCGGCACGCCGATATCGACGAGTCGCGCGACCGCCGCCGGGGCGTCGTTCGTGTGCAGCGTCGAGAAAACCAAGTGGCCGGTGAGCGAGGCGTTGATGGCGATGTTCGCCGTGTCCGCGTCGCGAATTTCGCCGATCATGATGATGTTCGGCGCCTGCCGCAGCATCGAGCGCAGCACGACGGGAAAGGTCATGCCGATATCGACATTCACCTGCACTTGGTTGATCCCGTTCATCTGATATTCGCACGGGTCTTCGACGGTGATGATTTTTCGGTCGGGCTTGTTGATGTAATTCAAACAGGCGTAAAGCGTGGTCGTCTTGCCGGACCCGGTCGGACCGGTCACGAGCAGGATGCCGTCGGGCAGCGCAATGAGTTGCTCGAAGGTCTCTTGATCGTCGCTGAGGAAACCCAATTCCGGCAGACCAAGGCTCAGGCTCGACTTGTCCAAAATACGCATGACGATGCTCTCGCCGTGCGTCGTCGGCACCGTCGAAACGCGCAAGTCGATCGATTTTTTCCCGATCTTGATCTGGATGCGCCCGTCCTGCGGCAGGCGCTTTTCGGCGATCGACATCGAGCCGGTCATGATCTTCAAGCGGCTGATGATTGCCGACTGCAATTTCTTCGGCGGGTTCTGCATTTCGTGCAGCACCCCGTCCATCCGAAAGCGGACACGGAAGCGCTTTTCCATCGGCTCCAGGTGGATGTCGCTCGCCTTGAGTTTATAGGCTTCGAGCAAAAGCATCGTCACCATTTTGATGATCGGCGCGTCACCCCCTTCGCCCTCTGCCACCTCCGCCGCGTGCTCGCCGATTTGGATATCGTCGCCCAACTGCCCTTCCAACTGTGCCGCCGCATCGTCGGCGGTGCCGTAGTATTTAAGCAGCGCCGTCTTGATCTGATCCGGCGTCGAGCAAACGAATTCGACCTCGCGTTTCAGCAAATGGCCGACGGCGTCGAACGTGTCGAAATTCAACGGATCATCGACCGCCACCAACAGGCTCGCCTCGGTCTGCGCAATCGGGATCACGCGATAACGCCGCGCCACTTCCTGCGGGATGTGCGCGATCACGTCCGGGGAAATCACCATCTGCGACATGTCCACAAACTCCATGCTGTTGTGCGTCGCCAGCGCGCGGGTCACGTCCTCCTGCGTCAGCGCGCCCTGTGCGATCAGCGCCGGCACGATGCCCCCATGTTTCATCAATTCCGCCCGCGCTCGCTCGATTTGCGGTTTCGTGACCAGTCCGGTATCCCGGAGGATTTCAATGATGTAGTCGTCGTTGGCCGTCACAGGTTTGGAGCGGATGCCGGAGTGATGAATCAAATCCGCGAACGCGCGGCCCGCGCAAGTTCTTTCTCGGAGACTGCGAAATAAGTTGAAGGACGCGGCGCTTCGGACGCGATGGTGAAAGACCAGCGTCCGACCGTTTCAAAAAGAAAAGTTCTGCCGGACGCGACCGCGCGTTCCTCCAAGGAAAACCGATTGGAATTGCCGAGCGCGGCAACCCGGTTACGTTTACGCCCTTTCAAAATCATGGCTCGCAAATCACGAAAGAACGTCGGCTTGATCGGCTTGGGAATCATCGGCTCCAGTGTCGCCGCGGCACTGCGCCACGCGGGCTTTCCGACTTATGTCTGGAACCGGACCCCGAAGGCGTCGCCTAATTTTCTCTCCTCGCCCGCCGAAGTCGCCGACGTGTGCGATGTCATTCAAATTTTTGTCGCGGACGCGCAGGCGCTCTTCGACGTGCTCGATGCGTGCGGGGAACTGCTCACCTCGCGGCATACCATCCTTTGCCACGCCACGGTCGGACCGGAAGCGGTGGTCGAGGCGGAAAAAATCGTCGCCGCCCGCGGCGCGAAGTTCCTCGATGCGCCTTTCACCGGCAGCAAAATCGCCGCGGACAATCGGGAATTGGTTTACTACATCGGCGGCGACCCAGCCGTGCTGCGCGCGGTCGAACCCGTGCTCCAGGCGAGCAGCAAGGCCATCGTAAAAATCGGCGCGGTGGGCGACGCGTCGCTGGTGAAAATCGCCACCAACATGATGGTCGCCGTTTCGACCCAGGCGTTGATCGAAGCGCAGGCGCTCGTGCGCAAATCGGGCGTCGCTCCCGAAGTTCTGGCGGCGGCGCTGGAGCACCACGGCGCGCGCTCCGGGCTCACTGATTTGAAACTGCCCCGCGTGATCCGGGGCGATTTCGCGCCGCATTTTTCGCTCAAGCACATGTTCAAGGACGCGCAGATCGCCATCCATCTGGCGAATAATCTGGGCATCGATCTTCCGACCACGACCGCATCCGCCGGCGTGATGTACGGCGGGCTGAGTTGCGGCTGGGGGGACTTGGATTTTTCCGCCACGGCTAAATCTTACGAGCCGCCTCCGGTGGAGCCGACCCCGGAGCCGGTCGCCCCGCAACCCGCTGCCGGGGCCGATTCCGGGGAGAAGTCTGTGTCTCAACAGCTTCATCCCGTGGCCGGCCAAAATGGCGGGGACGAAAACCAAATGCCGGCCGGGTCCGCCGCGCCCAATCCCAAAAAGGCATCGCAAAAGCTCGCTGAATCTTTGCCGGCGACGGACGACAAAGCTTCGATCGATGTGGAGGCGGTGGTGATGGAAAAATCAAGCGCGGCGGTCGAAACAGCGAAACCAAATCTGGAATCGAATCCCGCTCCGGTGCGGAACCGGGTGAAGCGCTGGTTCAAACCGCGCGGTTGAAGCGTGCCGCATGTCTCCGGCGGAAATTTACGCGCAGTTCAAGGAACGGGGCGGCATCGCAGAACTGGCCCGCGCGCAATGGCGGCTCACCGGTGCGGACCGCGTCCGTTTTCTCAACGGCCAGGTGAGCAATGACGTACGCAAGCTGCGGCCCGGTGCCTCGCTCCACGCGTGCGTGCTGACCGCGAAAGGAAAAATGTGCGCGGATGTCCGGGTGTCGGCGGGTGACGACTTCCTGCGCGTGGACGCTGAGGCATCACTGCGCGAGCCACTCGGTGCCCGGCTGGAGCGTTACCTCATCGCGGATGATGTCGTGCTCGACGACGTGACGGATGAACTGGGAATGCTGCACCTAATTCAACCTCCCGGCGCGCACACGTCGCTCGATCACCCAAGGATCGAATCCTACCCCGCCAATCGCTTTGGTTTTCCCCACACCGATTTTCCGGGAACCGATTTCGTGGGGCCTCGGGATGAGTTGAAAGAGTTGCTTTCGGAGTTTTCAAAACGCGCTCCCCTGCTCGACGACGCGATGCTGGAAACGATTCGCATCGAAGCCGGCGTGCCACGCTGGGGATTCGAGTTGAACGAGGACATCCTACCGCAGGAAGCCGGACTCGATCACGGCGCGATTGATTTCCACAAGGGCTGCTACGTCGGGCAGGAAGTGATCTCGCGGATCAAAAGCGTCGGTCATGTGAACAAGCAACTTTGCGGCTTGGCGAGCCTCGACGATGCGCCGTTGCGCGCGGGGATGAGGCTCTTCGCGCCGGATGCGCCGGAGAAGGAAGCGGGCTGGATCACGAGCGCGGCTTTCAGTTTCGGCTTGGCGCGTCCGGTCGCGCTCGGTTATCTCAAGCGCGGCGTGACCGCAGATGTGCTGGTCGCGCGCGATGACTCCGGCGTCTCCCGCGTCGAAGTGAAAAACCTGCCCTTCGTTTCATGAAAACATTCTCCGCTTTTCTGCTCGGCCTTTGCGCCGCCAATCTCGCGTGCGCGGACGAGGTCGCCGTAATGTCGATCCGGTTTCCCAAGGAAAAAAAGCCGCAACAGGTCGTGCTCGAATTGTTCCCGGACGCCGCGCCCGCGACGGTGGAAAACTTTGCAAAACTCGCGCGCAAGAAATTTTACAACGGCATCGCGTTCCACCGCATCTTCCCGCACACGCTGGTGCAGGCGGGCGATCCGTTGAGCGAAAAGGAAAAGAACCGGGGCAAAGTCGGCACGAGCGGACCGGGCTACACGCTCGCGCAGGAAATCCGCCGCAAGCACGTCACCGGCGCGGTCGCGATGGCGCGGCTACCGGACAAAATCAATCCGACCCGCCGCTCCAATGGCAGCCAGTTTTTCGTCTGCCTGAAGCCGATGCCGGAATACAACGGGCAATACACCGTGTTCGGCCAAGTCATCGGCGGGATGGAAGTTTTGGAGCGAGTGAGCGCACTGCCGGCGGACTCGAACGACAACCCCATTGACCGCGTCGTGATCAAGTCGATCAGGATGACTCCGCGGGAAAAGGTTCCCTTTTCCGCCGAAAAATCGAAGCCGAAAAAGGCGGAATGAAATCGCCGATAATCGCTTGCGCGGTCCGGCGCGGGCACGTATAGACGAGGCTTCGTTTCGCGGCGCAACACGATCCGCACGCGCGAGACGAACCGCAGCTTTTGGGTAGGTACCGAAGTGGCCAAACGGGGAAGACTGTAAATCTTCTGTCTCTGACTTCGCTGGTTCGAATCCAGCCCTGCCCACTTTTTTGACTGCGGAACTTAGCTGAGTATGAGGACGCCTTTTGGTAGCGAAAAAAATCGCTGGTTCTGCGGAAGGTTCCATTGCGCGAGAGCAAATGTGCGCTAAATAGATTATCCAATGAGAGTCTGGATGACCCCCCGCCATTTCCTAATTCCCTTGGTAACCCTGCTGCTGTGTGTGCGCGCCGCCGGTGGACCCATTTGGGAAAACGTTTACCCGGCTCCTGCACTCGCCGACACGCTCCCGCAGCCCGGCTTGGTGCAGGGGATCGATGGCAGCATTTTTGGAGTGACGAATATGGGGGGCGCGGAACTCGCCGGCACCATTTTCAAGATCGCGACCAACGGAAAGGTGACGACAGTTTTCACCTTCGCCAGCGATGAAAATGGAGCCTTTCCCGCGGGCATGAATCCGCTGGGCGGTTTGGTGAGTGGCGCGGATGGAAATTTTTACGGCACGACCTCGGCTGGAGGCGATCCCAACTTCGGTGCCGGCACGGTGTTCAAACTTACAGCCACCGGCTCCTTGACGACGATCGCTACGTTTAACGGATCAAACGGATCCACCCCGCTCGCGACATTAGTCCGGGCCGGGGATGGAAATTTTTACGGCATCACCAATCAGGGAGGCGATGGTAGTGCGGGAACGGTTTTCCGAGTCACGCCCACTGGGCAAATTAGCACCGTGGTTCATTTCGATGGTTCCAATGGAAGCAATCCCATCGCGGGTCTGATCACCGGCACGGACGGCAACTTATACGGAACAACTCCGGCTGGCGGAGACTTCTCAGCGGGGAATGTGTTTCAAGTAACACCCGCGGGAGTCATTACGACGATAGCTAGTTTCGATGGCGCCGATGGCTTGGTGCCGAATGGCAACCCGGCCCAAGGCAGCGATGGAAATTTTTACGGCACTGCGGTCGATGGAGCGGGCAACGGTTCCCTTTTCAAGGTGACACTCAGTGGATCGCTCAGCAAAGTCACTGACTTGAAGAATGCCTCCGGTTTAATCCCGGACGGAGGTATTGCCGCTGGCATGGACGGGAACTTTTACGGGACCA
>JANXWU010000506.1 GCA_025350985.1 Spartobacteria bacterium
CCTGCTGGAGCACCGTGGCGGGCGAAGGGCTCACGGCCGCCTGACTGCGGAGCACGCTCCGGCACATGGCCATGATCAGGGAGGCGGGCACGCCTTTGCCCGACACGTCCGCGATGGCGACGCCGCAGCAATTTTCGCCCAGCCGGATGTAATCGAAGTAGTCGCCGCTGACGTGGCGTGCCGGAATGTTCACGCCGCTGATTTCAAAATTTTCCATCCGCGGCGAGATCGACGGCAGGAGGATGCGCTGGATTTCCTTGGCAATCTGGATGTCGGAATCGAGCCGCTTTTTTTCCTCGGCCTCGGAGTGGACGATGGAGTTGTAAAGGGCGAAGGCCGACTGCTCGGCGATGGCTTGGAAAACCGCGAAATCGCTGGTGGAAAAAGGCTCAGTCTTTGGGCCGCGCGCCATCGCAAGCACGCCGAGATTGTGGGTGGCGTAGTTGAGCGGGCAGAGCATCAGCGAGCGCGTGACCGCGCTGCCGTCGCGCAAGCCGGCGAGCCGTTCGTCCTCCGGGGCCAGCAGCATCGGCATGCCGTCGCGCCAGGCCGAGCCGATCAATCCTTCGCCGCGCTCGATCGCGTGCAGACGCTGATAGGTTTCCACCGCGCTGGCCGCCACGCGCGGAAGGCCGCTCGATTGCGGCACCAGCGCAGTCACGTCGATGAGCGGCGGGCACTGCTTGGACACGTAACTCATGACCAGCGCGCTCCGATCAAAGTTGGACATGTAAAGCGCGCCGCCTCGCGCCTCGAGAATCGTGGCCGCGCCTTCCACAATCAGTCGCGGCAGATCGCCCCGCCGGGTGTCAGCCGAGAAGGCTTCGCCGAGTCCGTGTAAAAAATCGAACACCCGGCGCTCCTCCAACTCGATCTTTTCGCGCGCGATTTCCAGCGCCGAGATCGTCGCTCGCTGCCGGCGATACACCAAAGAAAAAGCCGCCGAACTCCCGACGAACAACCCCAGAAAAATCGGCGCCCACATCGCGAATGCGTCTCTACCCGCCGACGTGGAGGTCGTGCTTGAGGTACTCGAGGACGTCCTTGAATTTCGCGAGGTTGTCGGCGTCGGCTTCCACGAGCGCCTCGTGGGCCTCCAGCATGGTCTGCGCCCGGGCGGTCTTGTCGTCGCACACTTCAGTGGGCAGCGGCTGAGGATGCAGCACAGTGCCGTTGGGGCGCACCTCCGTTTCCATGGAAAAAAGCTGGTCGAGCCCGAGGTTGCACAGCAGATCCCGGTTGCGGTCGTTGAGATGGAGGACGTGCAGATGGCCCTGCCCCAAGCCGCGGAGCGAGAGCGCCAGCCCAGCCAGCGTGCCCATAAAGGTGGAATCCATCATCGGACAATTTTGCAAATCGATCATGAACTCCCGGAACCCGCGGTTGACCATCTCCTTCCCGAACTCCTTCAACCCGGCACTATTCAAAAAGGAACCTTTTCCTTCGACGCGAACCCAGGCGGTTTTGTTGGCGCAGCCAACGAGGATGGATGTCAATGCACTCACTCTGTCTCGAAATTATAAGGGAAAGGCTGAGCGACTGTCAAATTTGCGACCCGCGCAGCGCTCGTTGAATTAGCTTTTTCAATGCCAGAGAAATGACTGCGACAGGCCGACAATCTTGCCGTTCTCAATGAGCAAGGCCCGCCACGCGGTCACCCGGCCCTCGTCGGTGTAGTCGTCACCGACGATTTGGAACTGCGTCTTCAGCGTGCCTTTCACGTCCTGATAAGCCACTTCCCGAGCCTGCACGTACGGCCCGAGGAATTCCTGCCGATACTCGAAACGCACCGTCAGACTCGCCCGCCGCGACGCGCGCCAGAAAAACGTGAAATACTCTCCGCGCCTCTCCCGGCGGTCGAGCGCCGTGACCGCCCCGAACTCCGTGCGCTGGCGCTCGAAGGCGATCATCTGATTGGTCGTCGGCTTGTAAATGAGCGGGTCGGCGAGAAAAATCTCCGTCTTGCGGAATTGAAAATGGTCGTCGAGCGCGAGCGGCAGGACGTTCGCCTTTTGAAGCTGCGTCGGCCGCACCTTGGCGGCGCCAAAACCATCCGCCGCCATGAGGAACACGGCAGCGAGGGTGAAGATTCGTTTCATGCGAAAAGTAAACGTGGTTTCGCGGCGGGTGTTAAGTTCTAAAGCGTGACCCTTAAAATCGCTCATCCTGCCGCGACTAGGCTCAGCTTTGCTTCCGCAACGCGCAAACAGCAACTTTTGTGATCCCCGTTCGCTTCCAGCGCGGCATCGAACTACCGGCCCAAAACCTCTGGCTCGATCCGTGGGACGCGCAGCCGTTTGCCTTCGTCTCGCACGCCCACAGCGACCACATCGGCGCGCACCGCGAGGTCATTCTGTCCGAGTTCACCTCGCGACTGATGCGCGAGCGACTGGCCGGCGAGCGTCTCGAGCACGTCTTGGATTTTGAAAAACCCGCGCGCGTCCGCGACCTCAACGTGACGTTGCTGTCCGCCGGACACATCCTCGGCTCCGCGCAGCTTTTTCTCCAAACCGCCGCCGGCTCACTGCTCTACACCGGCGATTTCAAACTGCGCCCCGGCCTCTCCGCCGAGCCCGTCCAGTGGCGCCACGCCGACACGCTCATCATGGAAACCACCTTCGGCCTGCCGCGCTACCGGTTCCCGCCGACGGAGCAGGTCATGGCGCAGGTCGTCGCCTTCTGCCGCGACACGCTCGACGACGGCGGCGTGCCCGTGCTCTTCGGCTACTCGCTCGGCAAGGCGCAGGAAATTCTTTGCGCCATCACGCAGGCCGGGTTGCAGCCGATGCTCCACGCGTCCGTCTGGAAAATGACGCACGTTTACCAAAAACTGCGTCCCGAGTTTCCGTGCGATTTTCTAAAATACGACGCGCGTGAGACCGCGGGAAAAGTGCTCATCTGTCCGCCCAGCGCCGCGCGCTCGCCGATGGTCCGCCAGCTCAAAAACGCCCGCACCGCCATGCTCACGGGCTGGGCCGTCACGCCCGGCTCGAAGTTCCGCTACGGCTGCGACGAGATGTTCCCGCTCTCCGACCACGCCGACTACGACGACCTCATTCGCTACGTCGAAATGGTGCAGCCCAAGCGTGTGCTCACCGTGCATGGATTCGCCGCCGAGTTCGCCGCTGACTTGCGGCGGCGCGGCGTGGAAGCGTGGGCATTGAGCGAGGAAAATCAAATCGAGATGGAACTGGGACAGACGTCCCACGCCGACCCGCGAACGGCGAAAGTCGAAGCATCGCCTTCTGCCTCTGCGTTGAGCGTTGAGAGTTGTACGTTGAGCGTTGAGCGTTCTTCCGCCGATTCCTTTTTGGCCTTCGCCGCGCTTGCCGAAAAAATCGCCGCGACCACGAGCAAGCTCAAAAAAATCGAACTTCTCGCCAATTATCTCGCCGCACTTGCCCGTGAGCAATCGCCCCAAAGCGCCGGTAGGGATGGCTCTCCGAGCCGTCCGCGTGGCGTCACGTCGCCTAAAAAAAGTCCACCAACCGAACGGCTCTCCGAGTCGTCCCTGCCCGCCCTCGCCGCGATTTTTCTGACCGGCCGCGCCTTCGCGCAAAACGACCCGCGCATCCTGCAAACCGGCTGGGCCATCATCAAACGCGCGCTTCTCTCCGCCAGCGGAATTACCGAAACCGAACTCCGCGAGATTTCCCATCGCCACGCCGACGCCGGAAAAACTGCGCGGGAAGCACTGGAAGGCCGCACGAAGGCCGAGCCGTTTTCCCTCGCCGATACGCGGACGTTTTTCGCCACGCTGGAAAAAACTCGCGGCCCGATCGCCAAGGCTGAATTGCTCGCGCAAAGACTCATCCGCCTGAGCGCCTTCGAGGCCGAATATCTCGTCCGCATCCTCACCGGCGACCTGCGCATTGGCTTAAAGGAAGGTCTCGTCGAAGAGTCGATCGCCGCCGCTTTCGCCGCGCCGCTCGATGACGTGCGCGAGGCAAACATGCTGCTCGGCGACATCGGCGAAACAGCGGCGCTCGCCTCGCAAGCCGCGCTGCATCAGGCTTCCGCGCGCTTGTTCCACCCGATCAAAGTGATGCTCGCGAGTCCCGAGCCCACCGCCGAATCGATCTGGAGCCGGCTCTCCACGCCCGCCCATCCACTCGCCACCGCCGTCTGGTGCGAGGACAAATTCGACGGCATTCGCGCGCAGTTGCACCGCGACGCCAGCCGGGTGGAAATTTTCAGCCGCGACCTGCGGCGCATCACGCCACAGTTCGACGAGATCGTCCACAGTGCGCGCGATTTTCCGGCGGAGGTCATGTTCGACGGCGAGATCGTCGCGTTTGAAAATGGACGCGCATTGTC
>JANXWU010000107.1 GCA_025350985.1 Spartobacteria bacterium
GGCATGGATGACACGGGCACGCTGTTTTTCTCGGACAACTCGAATCCGGGCCGCGGTTTCCAGCAGCCGTGGTTTTACTGGAATCTCGTGGGCGAAAAAACGAACTGGCACTTCGAGCGACCCTCGCTCGGCGGCGCGACAAGTGAGGAGTTTCAGAAAGTCTGGCCGATCAACTCGACCGGCGACCGGGGCGAGAAGCCGCTGGAGAGCTACACGGCGGCGTGCGGCCTTTCGATTTATCGCGGGGACGCGCTGCCGGAGTTGCGCGGCGACATGTTCCTCTGCGAGCCGTGCGGGCATCTCGTGCGGCGGGGAAAAGTCACGCGCACCGAGGGGAAGGTCACGTTGAGCAATCCGTACGAGCACGCGGAGTTTTTCGCTTCGCGGGATTTTTACTGCCGCCCGGTCTGGACGGCGACCGGCCCCGACGGGTGCCTTTACGTCGTGGACATGTATCGCGGGATCATTCAGGACCGGCCGTGGGTGGGGCCGGAGTTCGAGGAGCGCATCCTGCAAAATGGGATGGACCAGGTGAAAATGCGCGGGCGGATTTATCGCGTGGTGCCGGAGAATTTCCAGCCCGCGCCGAAGCCGCGACTGCTCGACGAAACGCCCGCGCAACTCGTCGCGCACCTCGCGCACGCAAACGGCTGGTGGCGGGACACGGCGCAGAAACTGATCGTGTTGCGCGGCGATAAATCGGTCGTGCCTGCTTTGAAGGAAATGGCGGGATCGCACGAAAATCCGCTCGCGCGCCTGCACGCGCTTTGGACGCTCGAAGGTCTGGAGGCGGCGGAGAGCGATTTGATTTTTGCCAAGCTCGCCGACGCCGACCCGCGCGTGCGTGGCGCGGCGATCCGCCTTTGCGAGCCGGCGTTGAAAAAAGGTGACGCCGGGACGTTGAAAAAACTGGCCGCGCTCACGGGCGACGCGGACCTGACCGTGCTGCGTCAACTCGTGCTGTCGCTCGGATTTTCCAAAGCCCCGGAAGCCATCGCGACGATCGAGAAAGTCGCGGAGAAGCATCTCACCAGCGAGATCGTTTACCTCGCCACGATGACCGCGCTGTACAAAAACGAAACGCCGCTGATCAAGCGCATGCTCAACGGCTCGGTGTTTCGCACGATCACCGACGCGACCGTGCGCACCTCCGCGCAGCAGCGGTGGAAGGCGGGCATCCAGAGTTGGAAGGGAATCCCGCACTCGCCCAAAAAGATGGACGCCGAGACGGTCGCGCTGGTGGAGCAGGGGTATCAGACCTATCAACAACTCTGCGTCGCGTGCCACGGTGAAGATGGACGCGGCGTGCAGGTTCCCGGCTCGACTGCGCCGCTGGCGCCGCCGCTGGTCGGCTCGAAACGGGTGCTCGGACCGAAGGAAGTGTCCGCGCGAATTTTGCTCCACGGCCTCACCGGTCCGGTGGAAGGAAAGAACTACGAGGCGAGCTTAATGCCGCCGCTGGGCGCGGTGAACGACGACGCGTGGATCGCCTCCGTGTTGACCTACGTGCGGCAGGAGTGGACCAATTCCGCGTCGCCCATTCATCCGAAAGATATTGCAAAAATCCGCACGGTGACGAAGGCGCGCGAGCAGCCGTGGACGATCGAGGAACTGAAGAACTTCGACCTGCCGATGCTCGTGGATCGGAAGTTGTGGAAGGCGAGTGCGAGCACTTATCCCAAACCGGAAAATGCCATCGACGGCAAACGCGACGGTGGTCACGCGAGTTCCTGGCACGGGCAGAATCAGCCCGGCTGCTGGTTCGCGCTCGATCTCGGAAAACCGTACACGCTGACCCAACTCATTCTGGATTCGTTCTACGAAGACCGTTATCCGCGCGCTTTCATGGTGCAGGTTTCCGAAGACGGAAAGACGTGGTCGCCGCCGATCGCCGAGGGAAAAGGCGAGGGGGTTCTCTCGCATGTCACGTTCGAGCCGGTCGTCGCGCGGCATGTGAAAATCACGGAGACTGGCACGGCCATCGAGCGCTGGCAGATGACGGAGGTTTACGTGTACGGCGCGGACGCCGCGCACGACGAGGCGATCACCACACGGTCCCGTTAGGCCTGTTCACACTGACCTGACCATCGGCTTCAAAGCAGGCGGGGTATCCACAGATTTCACAGATTGACGCAGATTTTTTTTGAAAGCGTGGCGTGCAGCAAGTCACATAAAATCTGTGAAAATCTGCGCAATCTGTGGATGAAAATACGAAGTGCTGACGCGCCCTAGTTCCTCGCGACTTCGGGCGCGGAGCCAAGCGCCTCGATGGCCGCTTCCCATTCCCTGGTCGCTCGTGCGAGGTGGCCGGCCACGCCAGAAAGTTGACGATTCAAGTCCATCGCCCGGCCGGGATTGTCATAGGTGGCGGAATCCTCAAGCCGTCCCGTCAGATCCTTTTGCTGCTCCTCGAATTTCTGGATTTCCGCTTCCAATTCCTTCACGCGCTTTTCGCGTTCCCGTCGCTCGCGAGCCAGCGCCTGCTTGCGCTCAGACTCCGCTTTTCGCTGTTCGCGAATTTCCTTCATCCCGAGCTTCGGTGCCGCGGGCGCGACGTTCGCAGCCGGCGCGTCCGGTTGATAGTTCGACAGCTTCGCCGTCAGCGCCTCCCGCGCCGAACCGGCCTGCGACTTGTCGAGATAGTAATCGTAATTGCCGGCGTAGGGCGTGAGTTTTCCGGCGTGAACATGCAGCACCGTCGTCGCGATCGCGCGGATGAAATGCACGTCGTGGCTCACGAACACCATCGTTCCCTCGTACTGCTCGAGTGCTCCAATCAGCGCGTCGATGCTCGGCATGTCGAGGTGCGTGGTCGGCTCATCGAGCAAGAGAAAATTGGGCGGATTGAGCAGCAGCTTCACGAGTGCGAGCCGACTCTTTTCGCCGCCGCTCAGGATGCCCACGTTTTTGAAAACGTCGTCGCCGCGAAAAAGGAACGACCCAAGAATCGTGCGCGCGGTTTGCTCCGGCACGCTCCTGGTGATGTCCATCGCTTCCGCGAGGACGGTGCGCGTGAGGTCGAGCGTGTCAGCGCGATGCTGGGAAAAATAGCCGACGGTGATGTTGTGTCCGGGCTCGCGTTCGCCCGAGCGGATGGGGATGAGGCCGGCGAGGATTTTCAGCAGGGTTGATTTGCCGGCGCCGTTTGGTCCGACGAGCACAGTCCGCTGCGTTTTTTCAATCGCGAGACTGAGGTCTTCGTAAACCGTGAGCTCGCCGTAACCCTGGTTCACATTCGTCAAAGTCATCACGCGCTGGCCGCCGCGTTCGGGTTGGGGGAATCGAAAATGCACGGTCGCGTCCGCCTGCTCGGGCGCTTCGATTTTTTCCATCCGCGCAATCTGCTTCAACTTGTCCTGCGCCTGTGCGGCTTTGCTCGCTTTCGCACGGAAGCGGTCGGCAAATTCCTGCAACGCCGCGATCTCGCGCTGCTGATTTTTGTAGGCGGCAAGATGCTGCGTTTCGCGCTCGGCTTTTTGCGTGAGAAAGGTTTCGTAGTTGCCGTTGTATTTGTGCA
>JANXWU010000020.1 GCA_025350985.1 Spartobacteria bacterium
CCCGTGCAGTTCCCCCATCCGCCAAAGAGCAGGTTGATCTCAAGTTGTGTCCGCTCCCTTCGCCGCGAAGGCCAAACCAGATCAGCTCCACGCGCTGCACGGCTTGCTCGCCAGTAAGACTCCAACGGCGGAATTAATCGCCAGCGGTCTTTTTCCTCCGGCGGAGAAGGCGAAAGGACCGACCCTCGAAGAGCTGGCTAAGACTCACCAAGTTCTAAAGCTATCCACCGCTCCGAACCTTCAATTCGCGCCCCGGCAACTTACGGCGAAGGCAGGCGCGCCCATCGTCATCGCGTTCAACAACCCCGACCTAATGCAGCATAACTTCGTCTTGGGAAAACCGGGGAGTCTGCAGGCGATTGGCCAGGCCGCCAACGCACTGATCCCGCAACCCGACGCCATCAAAAAGGCTTACGTTCCCTCGGTGCCGCAAGTCATCGCCTCCACCGCTTTGCTCAATCCCAACGACACGGCCATCGTCATCCTTCCCTCATTGGCCCCCGGCGACTACCCGTTCCTTTGCACCTTCCCCGGACACTGGATTCTGATGCAGGGAGTGCTGACGATTAAATGAAGAGTGCAATGAGTAATCCGCGCGCCGGGATGCGAGAAAGTCTGTAACCTTTTCCCGCAAAAACTTCTGTAGAGGGTGGAGACAAACGACGAAGCCTCCACTCGCCGTGAGCGCGGATGGCGCGGAGATTTGAAAGCGCGTTGAAGAAATACCGCGCGCTGTGTTCGCCTACTTTCTCAAACGCAGAGACGCAGTGGTCACGGAGGTTCGCAGAGATTTTTCAGGTGCCGGACTCCCCGCGATCTCTGTGTTGTCAGCGACTCTGCGTTAAAAAATTGTCACCACGAACACGACGACAACAACGATCCCGGTCGCAAAAATTCCCACCCTGAACGCGCCGATTCCGCGCCATTCACCGCTCCCGCTGGTGGTGCGCGTCGCTCGTTGCAAAAGGGGCGGAGGGCGAGGCACCGATCCTGCTTTCTGGAGGGGAAATGCCAAAACTCGCCAACAGCGCCATCGGAGTCGATCTCGGGCGCTACTCGCTCAAGGGAGTCCTCCTGCAACGCCGCGGCGGCAAAGTCGCGCTGACCAATTATGCGGTGCATGTGCGCACCGATGACGGCAGCGATGCCGCCTCCTCGCTTGCCGAGGAGTTGAAACAGCTTTTTGAAAAAATGGGCGGACGCGCGCTGGCGTGCGGAGTGGGGGTGTCGCGCGGCGATTCCATCCTGCGCATCATCGAGCAGCCGGCGACGCCGCCGGAAATTTTGCGCGAGGCGGTGCGGCTCAACGGCATGAGTTTGCTCAACAAAGAAGTGAAGGATTTCGTGCTCGACTGCGATTTGATCGAAAAGGAAGCGGTGCCGGGCGCAGCGGTGAACGCACCGAAAAAATACCTCGTCGGCGGTCTGCCGCGGATGAGCGTGTCGCAAATCGACGAGGCGTTTCAAGCCAGCCGCGGGCCGTTGCAGGCGCTGCAACTCGCGCCGATTTGCAGTTTCAACGCGTTTGAATTTGCCCAGCCGGAAATTTTTGGAAACCAGGCTTTCGTGCTCGTCGATATCGGGCACACGAGCGCCAACGTGATCGTCGGCGTGAAGAAGGAATTGGTGCTGGTGCGCGCCATCGACTACGGCGGCCAGTCTTTGCTCGACGCGCTCACCGGCGGCGGGAATGTGGCGGAACCGAAAGCCGTGTTCGACCAGCTCGAAAGCGGCGACGAGACGCTGGTGTACAACGCCCGCAATTCGCTCGCGCTGCTGGCGCGCGAGATCACGAGTTCGATTGGATTTTTTGAAGGACGGCACGAGGAAACCGTGTCGCGGATTTTCGTCTCGGGCGCAGTGGCGCGGAGGTCGGTGCTCGCGCTGCTGACCGAGGAATTGCAGATTCCGTGCGAGCACTGGAATGCGTTTGAAAACTGCGAGATGAGCCTGCCCGCAAGTGCGCGGGAGGGTTTCGCGGAGGCGCTGCCGGGCTTGAACGTCGCGTGCGGTGCGGCGGCTGAACTTTTACGGGACTGAAATTTTATGGCGCTCCACATCGATCTCTATCACGAACTGCGCGCCGAAAATCGCGCGCGCAAACGCGACCCGCTCAAGCTTGCGATGCTCGGGCTGCTGCTCGTCGCGCTGGGACTCATCGGATACTACGGCGTGCGGCTCAAGCAGGTGAGCACGGTGCGCTCGAAGGGCGTGGAAATGGAGAACGAGTGGAAAATGATGGGCGAGAAACAGGAGAAGGCGAAGGCGCGCGAGATCGAGTTGAACGCGCTTCTCAAAACCTCCGACCTGCTCGTGGACCGGATTGAGAAGCGATTTTACTGGGCTCCGGTGCTCGGACAATTTTTGAAAACCGTGCCGCGCGAGGTGCAGATCGTAAAGTTTGAGGGCGATGCCACCGCCGATGGCTCGAAGAAATGCGCGATCACGCTCCAAGGTGTCTCCACCGGGACGGAGCCGCGCACCGCCGCCGAAATCCTGCGCACGAATCTGGCCGGCGACTTCGGGCAACGGTTCGCCAAGGCCACAGCGACATTCAAGGCGCTAGAAGACAGCAACGACACGGTGGTCGTGGACGGCCATAAACGGGCCGCCGCCCTTTTCACAATCAATCTCGACCTGCCCAAACCCGGCGCAGCTGCCGCAGCCGCGGCCGCCGCGCGCACGGCGGCAAATGCCCCACCCAAGAAACGATGAAACTGAACAAAACCGAAACACAGAGGCTCGCGCTGGGAGGCTTGCTCGGAGTGGGACTGCTTTACGTTTATTTTTACATGCTGCTCGGACCGCTGGCGGCGACGGAGAAAAGGGTGCATGCCGCAATGGCGGAAACCGCGCCGAAAATCGCCGAGGCGAAAGCACAGGTCGATAAAACGCAGTCCATCGAGGCCAAGGCACCCGCCGCGCAAAAGACGCTCAACCGCATCAAGGCACTCATCCCCGACGGCGCCCCGGTGGCGTGGTTCCCGCCGCGCGTGCAGGAATTTTTCAAACGACAGGGCATCGAAAAAGCGACCACGCGGCTGAGCAACGAAATCGCGGAAAAGGAGATACCGGGTTTTCGCAAAATCACCTGGGCGATCGATCTGCCGCAAGTGGGTTTCCTGACGCTGGGGCACGCGCTCACGGAGTTGGAAAACGAGGAGCCGCTGCTCGAAATCGTCAATCTTCAGATCGAAGCCGTGAAGGAAAACCCCGAACTTTCGCACGCCATCCTCACCGTCGCCACCACGCTCAGACAATGAAAACCTTTCGCTTTTTTGCCGCCTCGCTGCTCCTCGCCCCCGCGTTCGTCCGCGCCGCCGAAGTGCAGCCGTACCACGCCAAAAACCGTTCGCAATTTGCCGTGCAAATGGACGCGCACGATCCGTTTTGGCCGGTAGGCTACGTGCATCAGGACCGTCCGGCTGGGCAGAAAGTCGCCGCCGTAGTGGAACTCAAAGCCTCCCAGTTCGAGGTGAGCAGTATCACGATGTTCGGTAAGGAGCGTCTTGCGGTGATCAATCAAAAAGTGTTTGGGGTCGGCGAGTTCGTGCCGGTGCAGATTTCCGGTCAGAAGACGTCAGTCCAAGTCGTGGCCATCGGCGACGGGGCGGTGGTGTTGCAGTTTCAAGACCAGCGTCTCCAGATTCCGTTGCGCCGGGATAATCTCGCGAAGCTCACGCCCGCCGATGCGGCGCCGACGTTGGCGTCTCCGGCTTTGCCCGTTCCTTGAGCGCCGGCAACCGCCGCGCATTAAACTTGCGGAAGGGAACAGGGCGCGAGCTGCCAAGCGCCGGCACGCCGTCATGGCACAAGCTGGCGCAGCCCGGCGATGAAGCGCCGATTCTGTTCCATCGTGCCGACGGAAACGCGAATCCACTCCGGCAGTTTGTAGCTGGCCATCGCTCGCACGATGATCCCCTGCGCCAGCAATTTTTGGAAAACAGCGTTGCCGTCCCCGACTTTCACCAGCACGAAATTGGCGTGGCTTGGCACAAATTCGAGCTTCAGTTTTTGAAATTCGGACTGGAGAAAGTCGCGTCCTTCAAACGTGAGCGCGCGCGTTTGCCGCTGATGCTCTTCGTCGTCCAAACCCGCCAGCGCGCCAGCTTGGGCGATGCCATTGGCGTTGAAAGGCTGACGCGTTTTCTGGAGCACGCTCATCAGTTCGGTGCCGCCGATTCCGTAACCGATGCGCAGATTTGCCAGCCCCTGGATTTTTGAAAACGTCCGCAGGATCACGACATTCTGCCGTCCCTCGCGGACGTATTTGAGCGTGTCCGGCGGATCTTGCAGAAATTCGTAATAGGCCTCATCCAAAACGACGATGACGTTTTCCGGCACCCGGTCGAGGAAACGATCCAGTGCCGTTTCCGAAACGAGCGTGCCGGTCGGATTGTTTGGATTAGCGATGAAAATCTCGCGCGTCTGCGGGGTGATCGCCGCGGCCATGGCTTCCAGATCGTGGCCGAAATTGATCTCCGGCACTTCCACCGTCTGCGCCCCGAAAATCTGCGCCATCAATTTGTAAACCACGAAAGCGTGCTCAGCCGTCACGACTTCGTCGCCTGGCCGCAAAAAGGCGTGCCCGATGAACTCGATGATCTCATTGGAGCCATTGCCGAGAATGATATTCTCGCGCTGGAGGCCGCACTTTTTCGCAATCGCCTCCCGCAGGTAGTAGCCGCCCCCGTCGGGATAAAAATGCGCGCGCGCCAGCATCTCCCGCATGGCG
>JANXWU010000026.1 GCA_025350985.1 Spartobacteria bacterium
GAACCGACCGCCGCCGCGCTCGCGTACGGCCTCGACAAGCTGAGCGAGAAATCAAAAATCGCCGTCTTCGATCTTGGGGGCGGGACGTTCGACATTTCGATGTTGGAGTTGAGCGGCGGCGTTTTCCAAGTGCTCGCGACGAATGGAAACACGCGCCTCGGCGGCGACGACATCGACGCGGCGCTGTTGGATTATCTGGGGAGCGCACGCGCCTCGCGTGCTGGTTTGGGCGCCTCGCCCAAACAATCTTTCGGCGACGCGGCCCCGGAAAAAGTTCGCGAAGGCGAGGCGACTTCGCCAGCACGCGAGGCGCGTGCGCTCCCCAGACTGCGCGAGGCGGCGATCGAAGCGAAGCACCGGCTTTCCTCGGAAACGGAAGCGCGGATTGAGCTTCCGTTTTTCGAGGGCGAAAAAAATTTGTCGCTCTTGCTCACGCGCGCGGAGTTGGAAAAAATCGCGCGACCGATTGTCGAAAAAACGCGCGCGCATTGTGTGCGAGCGCTCGCCGATGCAAAACTTACACCGGAGAATCTCAGCGAGATCATTCTCGTCGGCGGGCAGACGCGGATGCCGCTCGTCCGCGAGTTGGTGCGCGAGATTTTCCAACGCGAGCCGAACACCTCGCAAAACCCCGACGAAGCCGTCGCCATCGGCGCGACGATTCAGGCCGGTATCCTGAGCGGCGCGGTGCGAAACATGGTGCTGCTCGATGTGACGCCGCTGTCGCTGGGGATCGAGACGTTTGGCGGGTTGATGAACGTGATCATCCCGCGCAACTCCACGATCCCGTGCAAGGCTGGCGAGATGTTTACGAACGCGATGGCGGGACAGCGGGCGATGGCGATCGGCGTGCTGCAAGGCGAGCGGGAGATGGCGCGCGACAACTGGGCGCTCGGGAAATTCGAGATCGAATTCGAGCCGTCGCCGAAAGGTCAGGCGCGGGTGGGCGTGCAATTCGAGATCGACGCGAACGGCATTCTGCGCGTGCTCGCGCGCGACACGAAGACCGGCTCGGAGAAAATCGTGGACATCAAAAGCGCGGTCGATGTGAGCGATGAGGCGGTGGAGAAAATGCTCGCCGAATCGCTCGACCATGCGTTCGAGGACATGGGCGAGCGCGTGTTCACGGAGGCGAAATTGAAAGCGGACGAAATGCTGCCGGCGGTCCGAAACGCGCTCGCGCTCGTCGGAGAGCAAGTCAGCGCGGCCGACCACGCTGCCATCGCCACCAGCATGGAGGAAGTGGAAAAGGCCGTGGCCGCGGGCGAGACGCAGCGTTTGCAAAAAGCCAGCACCGCGCTCGATACCGCCACGCAGCAACTCGCCACGCTCGTCCTCGAGCGGGCGATGGAGGAGGCGCTGCGGCGACAGGGCGTGGTGTAAAATATTCCTTTTTCCTTTCCCCCTCTCTTCCTCCATCGTGTCGGCATGGAAATCGTCAAACAACTCTCGGTTTTTCTCACCAACAAACCCGGCACCCTCGCCGCCGTCTGCGACGAACTCGCCGCCGCGGACATCAACATTTACGCCCTGACCATCTCGGACACGGTCGATCACGCGATTGTGCGCATGGTCGTCAGCGACACGCAAAAAGCGCTGCATCTCTTCGGCGAACGCGGCGTCGTGGCCGTGGACAACAACGTCCTGATGATCGAAAACGACAATCAGCCGGGGAGCCTCGGGCGCATCGCCAAGCGGCTCGCGAAGGCGAAGATCAACATCGAGTACGCCTATCTCGCCACCAGTCCACGCTCGAAAAAAGGGCTGCTGATCCTGCGCGCCAGCCACACGAAAAGAGCGCTGCATGTTCTGAAGAAAAGTTGAACGAGCCCGCCGAAGGCATGGCGGATTTCGGAGGGAAGCGCCCCGTCGCATCCGGTTGAGGCAACGCGGCAGCCGTCCGGGGCGAGGGGTGCCTGCTGTTACAATTCTGTTGCGTAAAAGATTTGCCTTTTCGCAAAGCGGTGCAATCCCTAGCCTCGCTCGTCACAAAAAATCAACAGGGCAATATGGCAAAATCTGAATCAGGGAAATCCAAGGGAGGAAATCCGCCGAAAACAACCGGCGCTTTCCAAGTGTCTTCCGAACCGGTCGTGCATGGCCGGCTGGAGGAGGACGCGCATAAATTTGAAACCACGCGCGTCGGCACACCGCAGCCGGCGTATGAGGACCTCGGCGAGCTGCCGCAGAGCTACGGCGAGGACGTGCTGTATCTCGTGGCGCGCGATCCGCACTGGCTCTTCAGCTATTGGGATGTCGATTGGTCGCGCTTCCAAGCCTCGATCATGCGCGACGGCGAGCGGCGGGTTTTTCTGAAAGTGTCGTGTGGCGAGACCGAGGAGACGCTGGTCGAAATTCATCCCGAAGCGCGCAACTGGTACGTGCCCGCGCAGAAAACCAACGCCTTTTACCGAGCCCAGCTTGGCTATTTCGCCAGCGACGGCTCGTGGCAGGACATCGTCCAGTCGAACAACGCGCTCACGCCCTCCGACACCCTCGCCGCGGACAGCGAGGCGTCGTTCGCCACCATCCCGATGCACCTGAGCTTTCAGCGTTTGGTGGAAATGCTTCACACCCAGATGGCCCCCGGCGAGGGCATCGCGGCGGCGCTCGCCCGCTTGCAATCCGCCGGCAGCCAGATCGCCTTCGCGCTCGGAGCCGTGCCGCACTGGAGCGACGAACAGCGCCGCATCGCCGCCGCCCTGCTCGGCCAGCAGCTCGAAGACTCCGCGTTTTCCTCCGCCGATATCGAATCGCTGCTGCGCCGGGAGCTTCAGCAAAAGTTGCAATCCCTCGGCGGCAGCGAAGTCGTCGCGCAAGGCGATTTCGCGGCGGGCCTCACCAGTTTGTTCAGCGGCATCGGCGCGTGGAAAGCCGACGTCGGCAGTTTGTTCAGCGCCATCGGCGGCATCTGGCGGCAGGAACTCACCAGCTTGTTTGGCGCGATCACGGCCTTCGGTTCGGCGGGCGCCTTCGGCTCCGCGGGCGTGTGGGGGCCGGGCGCGAGCAGCCTCTCGAGCGCGTTTTGGGGGCCGCTGGCCTCGAGCCTTTCCAGCGCCACCGGCGCGAGCTGGAGCGCGCAGCCTTTCGGCCAAGAGCGCGAATTTTTCATGCACGTCAACGCCGAGGTCATCTTCTACGGCGGCACGCATCCCGACGCGAAAGTGTGGATTGCCGGCCAGGAAGTGAAGCTGAACCCGGACGGCTCGTTCCGTTACCACTTCAAATTCCCCGACGCCGACCACGAAATCCCGATCGTCGCGCAATCGCCCGATGGCGTCGAGCAGCGCTCGGCCACCCTCCGGCTGGACCGCGCCACCACGCGCCAGGGCGATGTGGGCGCGACCGCGCAGCCCGCGCACCTCGGCGATCCGATGGGGAAAAAATAGGTCGCTCGGAGGCAGCCTCCGCCAGCCGTGTTTGCACCGACACGGTGCGCCGATTGCAGTCGCCGTCACGCACGGACCGGCTCACGGCACAATCTCCAAGTGCAGCGGCGGCGTGCTGAACGTGGTCGCACTCGTGCCCTCCGGCGTCACCCCTCGTCCAATGGGTAAAAACGCCGCGTTTCTGGGAAAACGGGGTGTGGCAGGGGGTAAAAGCATCGACCGTTTGCCGCATCGGATGAAGCTTATGCCACAAACCCCAAGGCATTTGCCGCAAACCCTCAAGCTTTTGCGGGAAACTATTAGTCCCCCGCCGGAAACGATTCGCTCCCACTGGCGGACGCCCGAGCTTTTGCCGCAAACGCTTGAGCTTTTCCGGCGGACCCTTTGGTTCTGGCGCAAACACTCAAGCTTTCCCGGCAAACGCTTTAGCTTTTGCGGCGGATGCTTCATCCTTTTCGGCAAACCTTTGAGTCCACCGGCAAACGCTCAATAGTTTCCGCCAACCGCTCAATGGTTCCCGGCAGATCCTTTGGTTCCGCAGCAAACGCTTAATCCTTTTCGGCATGGGCAGAAGGGGTTCCGGCATGGGATTGGGCGTTTTTCTTGGGGAAATGGGCGTTTTATTGGGCGGAATGAGCGACTTCAGCCATAAATCAATGCTTGACGGACTTTTGCAGGGATTTTATTTCCTCGGCAAAACCCCAACCCCACCCACCCATGAGCAATACCAAAGCAACCATTGACTTCAGCGGCTACCCCGCTGCGGACCTCGCCCCAGCCGCCCAGAACATCGTGGACAGCCTGTTCGGCAACGCCTTCTTCCCGACCCCGCCCTTCGTGCAGGGCACGCTGCAAAACAAGGTGACGGAATTCCTCGTCAAGCTCGCGGACAAAGCCAGCCGCGCCACTGCGGATATCATCGCCTTCAACATCTTCCGGCACGAACTGGAGGTGATGCTCGCCGAACTCGGCAGCTACGTGAACAACGTGGCCGCGGGCCGGCTGGAAGTCGTGCAGGCCAGCGGCTTCCCTTACTACGATACCGCGCATCCCGCGAACTATGCCGCGCCCGCCGCGCCCACCAGCGTCGTCCTGCGCCACGGGGATGTTCCCGGCTCCATCGTCGCCCGCTACCGTCCGCCCCGCGCCAACAGCATCAACGAGGTGCAGGTCTGCACCGGGGACCCGAATGTGGAGGCCAACTGGGCGCACGGCGGGCTGTTCAGCGGCGGGAAGGCGACCCTCAGCGGCCTGGCCATCGGCACGACCATCTGGATCCGCATCCGCACCGTCGGCCTCAAAGGCGTGATGGGCAACTGGAGCGACCCTGCCAAGATCGTCGTGATCTAGGGCGAGGCTGCGCTTGGACTAATGAGATGGTAGGCGTCGCTGCACACACGAAGCTTCGCGCGGCCTCTGATACTCTGCGAGATAAGTTAAAAAGGCGGGGAGCCGATCGAACGAACAAGGTCATTCCCTCTGCACCCGCACAAGGAGTGCCTTCAGGCGTCTGCGGCTTCCCCGGATTTATCAACCCCCATTCCCAACCCCCAAAGCTCTGGTTGGCAACTCTCATCGCGTTTTAAGATACAAGGCGTTGCTCGCACACGATGAAACTCAGTGTTCTTGCCATTTTGCTTTTCGCGCTTTCCGCGACTGCCAAGGACGACAACACCCAACTCATTACCAAGGACATCGAATGGACGAAGCCCCTAAATCTGGCCGATTTTGGCGGCCCTCACATTGAGGTCTTTGTGCGTAGCCGCGAGATGACATTCGTTTCCGTTCAGACAGCGGACTATACGCAGATGGTTCCTATCGCTCGCACCAACATTCAATCTGTCGAGGTCAACAACTACACCAACACCGCCACCGTGTATGGAACTACCTCATCCGACCTTCAACCCACCAAACAAACCCGAGGCGTCAAAAAGGAAAGAGGCGTTTCCGGCCCCGGCGGTCGCAACGAAATGTATCTGCTCTTTCAAGAGCCGAAGACCGGCATCAAAGTCTATTTCCTCGACGCGATTTCTAGCATGAACCACGACACGCTTGTTGTGGCCGTTCCAAAGCCGGCACCACCGCCCAGCCTCCCTCAATCATTTCCAACCGCGCCACCCCCGCCTAGCACACCCACTCCGACCCCGCCGATTCCCAATAAACACGCTGAGGGACTTCCCATTTCACCGGAGCTTTTCGCTTGGTATGTCCGGCTACAACAGGAGCGTGAGTCACTCGACACCTCAAACCCCGAAGCAGTCGCGCTTTTCAATCGCCATGTAGCGGACTACCATGACGCCCTCAAAAAAGCCCGAGGCGGTCAACAGAAGTAATCCCGAAGCAAGAGACTCTAACCCTATTAACGACTTTTCATCCAAAGCTCTCTTGCTGTGGGCGGCACTGAAACAGCACGAGGCCACGCCAACCGATTGGAGACAAGGACTCTTGCACGGGATGTTCTGGCTCACCGACCAGCTTCTTACACGCACCGATGGGCGTCCAGAGCACGATTACGAGCACCGTTACCTCAAGACGATTCAGCAGTATATCGAGACCGCATTCAAGCACCCCGAGCACAAGATTTCAGACATGGCCTTGGAGCTGTGTTCTCGTATTGTGTCCGGCATTCGTGACGACGGCGACCATGCGTAGCGCATTCTTTCTCCAATCGACCGCAACGCCTAACGAGGCTGTCGAAAAAGTAAGTTGTGCGACCTTATCCGAAAAGCGACGCACAGAAATGCCCGCCAAGGCCCGTCTGATGCAGGTTCCACAGTGTGAACATTCCCCGAAAACCGAGACTTCATCAAAAATGGACTTATTCGACAGCCTCAACCATGCGATGCAGCTAATCGGCTCCGCACGTCACGGATGCTGCTTGCGCAGCCTCCGCGCCGCGCTCCGCCGATAGCTGATCTTGTTCTCGTTAGGCGTCTTTCCGCTGCCCCGACTCCACAAGACAAAAGCCAGAGAAAAATAAAGAGAACCAAACCATGAACTACGAAATCGGCGACAGAGTTCGCTTCTTCACAAGTGACTACCCGTGCACCGCAGAGCCCGAGCGAACCGGTTATAGAGAACCCGTGATCCTCGAGAATGGAAAGGAAGGAACAATCGTCAGCTTCAACAGCTTTGGAAATCCAATCGTCAAATGGGATGCAACCACCTATCGCATCTACCAAGCTATGGAGATCACACCAACAGGCATGAAATTTCTCGATAAAGGAACGACGGAACTGGGTGCGTTTGAATGCGGCATTCACACCGATCACATCGAACCAATCTCGCCCGACGCCGCAAACCGACCGACCACCCCCGCCGCAAAGGAACGGGAAGCACAACAGCGCCAATACGAAAAGTTTCAATCAATGGTGAGCTACATGATTATTGTGATGGTGGTCGTGGACCATTCCAACAGATTCGACGCACGCGAACGCAATCGGATGGCGGAAATCATTGTGGAGCATTTCAACAAGTCCGACCAAGAGATTGCAGATTTGCTGCGGGCCTCTGGTTTTGATCTGGGCGGTATGATGTCCGCACCGGCAAAGCAAGTCGCTGACATAAAGCTCTCCTGCCAAAAGAAGTATAGCGAGACGCTGGGAAGCTCCCCAGCACACGCTCCCTCGACTTCGCCGCAACCCCAATCATCACAGCCCCAAACGAACGCCGACAAGCCGTGGTGGAGGGTTTGGTGACGCCCGTAACAACGCCTAACCCCTATGGAAGTTTGCAAGGTGAGACTTGCTCACTAAGTGTGTTTGGTTGGTTGGGCGTTCCATGGCGATGGCTTGGGGGGTTGCGGGTGGGCAGATGATGCCTGTGGCAGGCTGTCTCGCTCCGCTCAGTTCCGCCGTCGCTGAGCTTGGGGTCGTTATAGGACTAAGTGATCGCGTGTGCGATCGGTCTTAGGTGGACTGATCCAGCTCGGCTAATCTGGCCCGGACCAAATCCTTGACTAACTCACGATCGATTTTCCAATCGTCAGGGATTTGGAAAAGGTTTGTCTTAACGACATAAGGTCGCAACCTCGACGCAAAGGCTTCTAAGACACGCGGACTCCATGGCGCCAATGCCAGATGATGCTTTAAGGCAGAAAGGCCAAACACATATTGCCCGGCCCGATGGATTTGGGGCACGTTCCAGGAAATCTTGGACGCCAGCCCCGGAAACTT
>JANXWU010000041.1 GCA_025350985.1 Spartobacteria bacterium
GCGCCATTTCTTCGCCCACACTTTTCGCCACCCGTCCGCCGCCGCCGCCGACGGGCGGAAATTCGTAGCAGAGAATCAGGATTTTCATTCAGACGAAATTACGGAACCGCGAAGTGCGCCGAGAGCGCGAAGGAATTGAAGAGCAAAGCTCCTGCGCCGCCCAAACCAATTCTCACACGCGTCGCCGTGGCTAAAAATCGTTCGAGAAAAACGGGCCGGTGCAGAGCTTCGCGCTCCAGCCGGAAGTGCACTGGAATATTCTTCGCGCTCTTCACGGTTCATCTTTTCATCCACTCGGCCAGCAGCCAATAACTCCACAAAAACAGCCGGTGGTCCGCCCGGCCTCGCTGATGTTCCGCGAGTTGACGATCGACGAACGAAGACGCGAGCCACGGCGCGGTCGGCGTTGTGTCAAAGTCGAAACGTCCCGCTCTGAGCCAGCGCCCAATCGGCATGCCAAACCCTTTTTTTGGACGCTCGATGATCTCGCGTGGCAGCAAGGGCGCGAGCGCCTTTTTCAATATCCATTTCGTCTGGCCGTTCCGCAGTTTGAGCTGCCACGGAATGCGCCGCGCGAGATCGACCATTTCGAGGTCGAGAAACGGCGAACGCGCTTCGAGTGAGTTCATCATGCTCGCCCGATCGACCTTCGCGAGGATGTCGTCCTGCAGGTAAAGATTCGTCCAGAATTGCAGCGCGCGATCGACCACATTCGGCTGCTGGCAGCGATCCCATGCCTCGATTGCCTCGCTGTAAATTTCCTCAATATCCGCCGGCTCGCGGAACAATTCGCCAATCTCGCGTGGCTCCAGCGCGCCCATCCAGACAGGGTTCCAGAGCGGCGGCGGATACGACAGGCCGCGCAGCGTGCGTTTGATTTTGAAATCGAGCGAGACGTTCGCATGGCTCACCGGCAGCCGCGCCGCGACCAGCCGAATCGCTTCGTGAACAGGGCGGGGGACGAGCTTCGCGTAAAGCTCCGCTTTTCGCAGCGCCTTCATCGGATCGTACCCGGCGAACAACTCATCGCCGCCGTCGCCTCCGAGCGCGACGGTGACGTGTTGCCGCGTGAACCGGCTTAACAAAAAAGTCGGCAGCAGCGAGCTGTCGCCGAGCGGTTCGTCGAGGCGCGAGACGATGTCGGGTAAAAGTCCGAGCGATTTGTCGAGGTCGAGCGTTTCGTGGTGGTGCCGCGTTCCGAGCTTGTCCGCGACCAGTTTCGCGAAACTCGATTCATCAAAGCTCGCTTCGTTGAAGCCGATGCTGAACGTGTTCAGTTCGCCGCGCGGAACGTTTTTCGCCGCCAGCGCGGCAACGGCCGACGAATCAATCCCGCCGCTGAGAAAAATGCCGAGCGGGACATCGGACATGAGCCGTCGCTTGACCGCGCGTTCCAGCGTGTCGCGAATTTCCTCGCAGAGAGTGGCGCAAGCTTCCAGCTTGCGATCGTCTTTGGAAGCAAGCTGGAAGCTTGCGTTACTCTCGATCACGAACTCCCACCACCGCCACGTCTTCAACTCTCTCGTCGTGAGATCGAACGTGAGCGAATGTCCGCCGGGCAGTTTCCAGACGTTTTCGTAGATCGAGCGCGGCGCGGGGATGTAGCCATACGCAAAGTATTTTTTCAGCGCCAAAGGCGAGATGTTTCGCGGCACCGCCGGATGCTGCACCAGCGCGCTCAGCTCCGATGCAAACACGAAATCCTGGCCACGCTGAAAGTAGTAAAACGGCTTCTTGCCAAAGCGATCGCGGCTGGCAAACAGACGATTTTGGGAGCGGTCAAAAATGACGAACGCCCACATGCCATTCAGGCGTTCGTTTAACCGTTCGCCCCACTCGCGCCAGCCGTGCAGCAGCACCTCGGTATCGGAGTGATCGGTCTGAAAAACGTGGCCCTTCGCCTGAAGTTCCGCGCGCAGTTCGGCGTGGTTGTAAATCTCGCCGTTGAAGACGACGCCGAGTGCGCCGTCGGCCGTGAACATCGGTTGATGCCCGCCCGCCAGGTCGATAATCGCCAGTCGGCGAAAGCCGAGAAACACGCGCCTTTTTTCATCCTGCCAAAGACCGTCGTCGTCCGGCCCGCGATGCCGGATGGCGTCCGTCATTTTCCGCAGCACGCCAGCGTCACCGCTGCCGCTGAAGCCGGCTATGCCGCACATACGAGCGGGGAACGGGGAGCGCGGAATGCGGAACGGGATTGGCGCAAGGGCATCACAAAACCGGATGTCGAAAACCGCTCAAAGCGCGGGAACTTTTTCATTCCGCACGTTACCCTCCGCGCTCCGCGTTTCGAGGTTTCGCGTCGCGCGCACCATGTAAACAGCCTTGCCTTGCGACTCGTAGAAAGTCCGCATCACCATTTCCGCCAGCAGTCCCATCAAGATGCACATCACGCCGGTGAGCGCGGTCATGATGATCAGCAACGGCACTGGCGTCGCGATGAATGCTTTGTGCAAAACGATCTTCAACCAAATCATCCAGCAGAACGCGAACCCGCTTAAAATCAGGCTTGTGAAGCCGACGCCGCCGAACAGGTACATTGGTTTTTGTCCATACTTGTCGAGAAATTTGACCACCATCAGATCAAGCAAAACTTTCAGCACGCGCTCGAGTCCGTACTTGGATTTGCCGTGTGCGCGCTCGTGATGGCTCACGACGACTTCCGCGATTCTCGCGCCATGCCAGCTCGCGTAAATCGGCAGAAACCGGTGCATCTCACCGTAAAGCCGCACGCCTTTGATCACCTCGCCGCGGTAGGCTTTGAGCGAGCAGCCGAAGTCGTGCAGGCGCACGCCGGAGACGAA
>JANXWU010000086.1 GCA_025350985.1 Spartobacteria bacterium
AGATCGCCGAGGGAACGCCTGCGGAAATCCGCCGGGATCCTAAAGTCATCGCGGCGTATTTGGGAAGTTAAGAGTTAAAAATTAAAAGTTAAGAACAGCGATGTCGGAGTTGGGCGATAAATTAAAAAAGCGGACGAAGGAATTTGCGTTGCGCGTGATTCGCATGACGGAGGCGCTGCCACGCGGCCATGCGGGAAAAGTTTTGGGACAACAGATTTTGAGATCGGCGACTTCGATCGGTGCAAATTATCGCGAGGCATACCGCGCGCGTTCGACAGCGGAATTCGTCGCGAAAATGGGCGACTGTTTGCGCGAGCTTGAAGAAACCGGTTATTGGCTGGAGTTAATTGAAGAGGCGGGATTGCTGGGCGCAACCAAACTTTCCGCATTACGCAAAGAGACGAACGAATTGACCGCGCTTTTTGTGACGATCATCAAAAGCAAAAAGCGTTTTCTTAACTCTTAACTTTTAAATCTTAACTCTTTTTCCCGTGCTCGAAATCCGCGATCTCATTGTCAACTACGGCTCGATTGCGGCGATCCAGAACCTTTCGGTCAAGGTGGAGCAGGGCAGCATCGTCACGCTCGTCGGCGCGAATGGCGCGGGTAAATCGACGACGTTGCGGGCGATCTCCGGCCTCATAAAACCGCAGTCAGGTTCGATTCTTTTCAATGGCGAAAACATTGCCGGTTTGCCGCCGCATCGAATCGTCGCGCTCGGCCTCGCGCACGCGCCGGAAGGCCGCATGATTTTCGCCAATCTCACGGTGATGGAGAATTTGTTGATGGGCGCTTATCTGCGCCGAGACCGCGCGAGCTTCCCCAAGGAACTCGAGTACATCTTCGCCATTTTTCCGCGATTGAAAGAGCGCGAGAAACAGGTCGCCGGAACGCTCAGCGGTGGCGAGCAGCAAATGCTGGCGATTGGGCGCGCGCTGATGTCGAAGCCGAAGTTGCTGATGCTCGACGAGCCGTCGCTGGGCATCGCGCCGATTTTGGTGAAGACGATTTTTGAAAAAATCGCGGAGGTGAACCGGCAGCTCGGCATCAGCATTCTCCTCGTCGAACAAAATGCGAACCTGGCGCTCGAGGTTTCGAGTTACGGTTACGTCCTCGAAACGGGCTGCGTCATTCTTGAAGACACATCGGCGGCGCTGCGGGAGAACGAGCGGGTGCGGGAGGCGTACCTCGGCGGAGGTTGATCGGGGCGGCGCCCGACGTCGCGACGCTGGGACTCGGAAGCGAGAGCGCGCTTTCCCGCCCGAGCAGAGCACTTGCTTCGCGGCGATTTTTTCCGCAGGGTAATCGCGTGAGCATGGTTGCGTTTTCCCCTCCGTTGCGGTGCCTGGGCCTCGGTGAAAAATTGTGAACACGAACCGTTTCACCAGCCTGCGCTCCCGATTGCTGCTGCTGATGCTCTTCGCGGTTGTGCCGGCCTTGTTGCTGGCGCTTTACTCTGGACTGGAACAGCGGCGGCAGGCGGGACGCGCGGCGGAAGAGGCGGCTTTGCGCGTGGCGCGGCTGGCGGCGGGCAATCAGGAGCGGCTGATCGAGGGTGCGCGGCAGTTGCTGATCACGCTCGCGCATTTGCCGGAAATCCAGTGGGGCGGTGCGGACGAGTGCAACGACATTTTGGTGGAGTTGTTAAAAGGCCATCGCGCCTACGCAAACCTCGGCGTCACGGACCGGCAGGGAATGATCTTTGCGAGCGGTATCCCGATTGACCAGCCGGTGCCCGCCGGTGATCGCGCGTGGTTCAGGCGGGCGTTGGAGACGAAAACATTTGCGGTTGGCGATTACCAAATCGGACGGATCACCAAAACTTCGACGCTCAATTTCGCCCATCCGATCTTCGACCAAAAGGGCGAAGTCGAGCGGGTGGTGTACGCGGCGCTCGATCTGGCGTGGGTGAATCAGCTCGCCGCCGAGGCAAGTTTGCCCAAGGGCGCGGCGGTCACGCTTTTCGACATGCACGGGATGATTCTCGCCCGATACCCGGACCCGCTAAAACTGGTGGGACGTTCGATGAGTGATGCGCCGCTGCTGCGGGAAATCGTGGCGCGCGGCCAGGAAGGCACGGCGAAGCTTCCGGGGCTGGACGGGGTGCTGCGGTTGAATGCGTTTGCACCGCTCAGGGGTCATGCGGCGGCGACCGCGGCTTTTATCAACGTGGGTATTCCCGTCTCCGTGGCGTTTGCCGATGCGCACTGGTTGCTCATGCGCAATCTGGTGCTGCTCGGCACGGTCGTCGCGCTCGCGGTGGCCGCGGCGTGGATTTTTGGAAATTTCTTTCTGGTCGCTCGCGTGGACGCCCTGCTGGGGACGACCACGCGGCTGGCCTCCGGCGACCTGCGGGCGCGTACCGGGCTGGATCATCGCGAGGGCGAATTGGGACAGCTCGCGCGCGCCTTTGACGAAATGGCCGAGACGCTCGAACGGCGCAGTGAGGAGCGCGAGCGGGCGGACGAGGCGTTGCGTGAGAGTGAGCGGCGGTTTCGCGATTTGTTCGAGTTTTCACCCGACGCGATTTTTGTCGAGGACACCGGCGGCGAAGTGTTCGACGTGAATGCGGCGGGCTGCCGGCTGCTCGGGATGACGCGGTCGCAACTGGTGGGAAAAAATGCCGCCGACCTGGTGCATGAATCGATCCGGCCCGAGCTGGTGCGCCGCCAGCCGGAGTGGAGCACGGGCCGTCTGAAGCGGCTGGAAAGTGAGAGCCTGCGCGCCGATGGCACGCGGATTCCGGTGGAGTTGCGCGCGAGTTGCATCGAATACGGCGGCCGGCCGGCGCTGCTTTTCCACATCCGCGACATCACCGAGCGCAAGCTCGCGGAGGAGGCGCTGCGGCGGATGAACCAGCAGTTGCAGCACGCGCACGATGACCTGGAGGCGCGCGTGGCCGAACGCACCGCCGCGCTTGCCGAGGCGAATCGCGCGCTCATCGACGAGGTGGCGGAACGCACCCGCACGGAGGAGCGGATGAAGGAATATGCGGAAACGGTGAGCGACCTTTTTAACAAGGCGCCGTGCGGATATCACTCCATCGACAAGGACGGGGTGTTCGTGCGCATCAATGACACCGAGTTGTCGTGGCTCGGC
>JANXWU010000094.1 GCA_025350985.1 Spartobacteria bacterium
TCGAAACAAACCAGCGAGCGACGACATCCTCTGGGCGCTGAAGAATGTTTCGTTCGAGGTGCAGCAGGGCGAAGTAATTGGCATCATCGGCCGCAACGGCGCGGGCAAATCCACGCTTCTAAAAATCCTCAGCCAAATCACCGAGCCGACCGAAGGCGAAGTGCGGCTCCGCGGGCGCGTTGCAAGTTTGCTCGAAGTCGGCACAGGCTTTCACCCCGAACTTTCCGGTCGCGAAAATGTCTATCTCCACGGCGCCATCCTTGGCATGTCCAAGGCCGAAATCGCGCGGAAATTTGACGAGATCGTGGCGTTCGCCGGCGTCGAAAGATTTCTCGACACGCCGGTGAAGCGCTACTCCAGCGGCATGTATGTCCGGCTCGCATTTGCGGTGGCCGCGCATTTGCAGCCCGAGATTCTTTTCATCGACGAAGTGCTCGCCGTGGGCGACATGCAGTTCCAGAAAAAGTGCATCGCAAAAATGGGCGAGGCCGCGACGGAACACGGCCGGACGGTGTTGTTCGTCAGCCACAATCTCGTCGCCGTGCAGAACCTTTGCTCGCGCGTGCTTTGGCTGCAAAACGGCACCGTCGCCGGCGAAGGTCCGGCCTCCGAAATGATTGCGCGCTACCTCTCGACCGCCGTCTCGCTGCACACGCAACACGAGTGGCCCGACGCCGCCACCGCACCGGGGAATGATTCCGTGCGCCTCCGCGCCGCCCGCGTCATTCCCCTGACCGAACCGCCCGGCGAAGTCATCTTCATCGACACGCCGCTGCGCGTGGAGTTCGACTTCTGGAATTTTATTCCCGACGCATGCCTGAATCTCAGTGTCGTTTTGTGGAACGAAGAAGGGGTCGCTGTATTCAACACCGTGCCCGCGGAAGGACAGGCGTGGTTGGGCAAACCATTTCCCGCCGGCTTGTTTCGCGGCTCGTTTTCGATCCCCGGCGACCTTTTGAACAACGGCATTTACCGCGTCCAACTTTATATCGTGCAAGACCAGTCGCACATTCTGTTCATGAAGGACGACCTCCTCAACTTCGAGGTGCAAGACTCCCGACGGTCCGCCTGGTACGGCAAATGGATTGGGGCGATTCGTCCGCTGTTGTCGTGGACGACGGAGCTTTTGCAGGAAGGCGCACCCGCGCGAAAATGAAGGCCGCGCGTTCCATCTTGAAACGCTGGCTGGGCTATCGGCGGGAGTTTCACGAACCGCTCGTGCGCGCCGCGTCGGCGTGGCTCCGCGAGTGGCGAAGCCTCCGGATTTCCCGCGCCGCCGCACCGGCGTATCGGGCTTTGCGAGCGCGCACGAAGTTGAAAATTCATCTGGGCTGCGGACGTGATTTGCGAGCTGGCTGGGTGAACATCGACCTCGCCCTTGGAGCGCTGTCCGCGCCGGACGGAGTGGAGTTCATCAACTACGACCTGCGCCGCGGCTTGCCGGTTTCGCCCGAAAGTTGCTCGCTGATTTATTCCTCGCACTTTTTCGAACACCTCGAACCGGAGCAAGGTTTTCGGTTGTTGCGCGACTGCCATCGCGCTTTGGAAATGGGCGGCGTCTTTCGTGTCTCCCTGCCTGACTTTCGCCGCGCCTTCGATGCCTATTTGAAAAACGACGCGAGCTATTTTGCGGTGATCGAGCGCAGCCAGGTGCTGCCCGCGCGTGAAGCCGGGACGGAGGCGATCGTGGATTTCATCAATTACAACGCGTATCAAAACGGCGAACATCATTGCATTTACGACGAGGAGAAAATGATTCGTCTGCTCAGTCATGTCGGCTTTCGCGACGCGCGCTCGACCGGGCCGAAGGAGGAACTCGATCCGGCTTCCGAGTTGCGCCGGCAGTATTCGTTTTACGTCGAAGCGGTGAAATAATCCGCCGAACCGGACGATGAAAACTCTCCATCAACTCAATGATCTCGCGCTGTTTGGAGCGCCGCCACTTTTTGCGGAACCGCTGCATGTCGGCCGGCCGAACATCGGCAATCGCGACGCAATTCTCGCGCGGCTGGGAGAGATGCTGGATCGCCGCTGGCTCACGAACAACGGGCCGTTGGTGCAGGAATTTGAAAAGCGGCTGGCCGACCATCTCGGCGTCCGGCATTGCGTCGCGATGTGCAACGCGACCGTCGCGTTGGAGATTGTCGCACGAGCGCTTGGGTTGGCGGGCGAAGTGATCGTGCCGTCGTTCACTTTCATCGCGACCGCGCACGCGTTGCAGTGGCAGCAAATCACGCCCGTTTTTTGCGACATCGACCCGGTCACCCACACCCTCGACCCCGCGCGAATCGAAGCACTGATCACGCCGCGCACCACGGGCATCGTCGGGGTGCATACCTGGGGCACACCCTGTGACACCGCGCGGCTGACGGAGATCGCCCGACGGCGCGGGCTGCGGCTTTTGTTCGATGCGGCGCACGCCTTCAGTTGCAGCCACGCCGGAAAAATGATCGGCGGCTTTGGCGACGCGGAAGTTTTTAGTTTTCACGCGACGAAATTCCTCAACACTTTTGAAGGCGGCGCCGTGACGACCAACGACGACGAACTCGCGACCAAATTGCGCCTGATGAAAAACTTTGGCTTCGCCGGCTACGACAACGTCATTTACATCGGCACGAATGGGAAAATGTCCGAGGCGGCGGCGGCCATGGGATTGTCGAACCTAGATTACCTGGACGATTTCATCGCCACCAATCGCGTGAATTACGAGCACTACCGGGCGGTGTTGAAGGATCTCCCGGGAGTGAAGGTTTACGATTGCGGCGAGGGCGAACGGCGAAATTTTCAATACGTCGTCGCCGAAGTGTCAGAAGACTGTGCCGTGTCGCGCGACCAGTTTTTGAAAATTCTGCAAGCGGAGAATATCATCGCGCGCCGCTACTTTTATCCGGGCTGCCATCGCATGCAGCCCTATCGCTCCCATTTTCCGAACGCCGGCCTGCTCCTCCCGCACACGGAAAAAATTGCCCGCCGGGTCTTGGTCTTGCCCACCGGTTCAGCCATCGGTTCCACGGAGATTGATCGCATCCGCGACGTGCTGGCTTTTTCCCTCGCGCACGCGGTGGAGCTTCAGCCCCGGCTGACCTCGGAGCCCGCGCATGGCTGAACTTTCTCAAGTCGCGCGGCGGGTGAAAGTCAGCGTCTGCGTGATCACTTACAATCACGAAAAATACCTCGCGCAGGCGTTGGAAAGTGCGCTGAACCAAGAGGTCGATTTCGAGTATGAGATTGTCGTGGGCGAGGATTGCTCGACCGACGCGACACGCGGCATCCTCGTCGATTTTCAAAAGCGTCATCCGAAGAAAATCCGCGCACTACTCCCGGAATCGAACCTCGGGATGCTGCCGAACTTCGTGAAAACGCTGGAAGAGTGCCGCGGAAATTATGTCGCGCTGCTGGAAGGGGATGATTACTGGACTTCCCCGGCCAAGCTGCAAAAGCAGGTGGATTTTCTCGACCGCCACCCGGAGTGCGCGTTGTGTTTCCACGGCGCGGAAGTGGTTTACGAAAGCGGGAAAAGCCCGCATCCGTACTGCCGGATGAAACCGCAGCCAGCCTTTACTTTGGAAGATCTGCTGGCGTCGCGCTGCCAGATTCCGACGTGCGCGGTGATGTTTCGGAACCACCTCTTCGGCGCGTTTCCCGATTGGTATTTTCGACTGAGCATGGGCGATTTGCCGCTGCACATTTTGAACGCGAGGCACGGCGACATCGGTTTTTTGGACGAGACGATGGCCGCGTATCGTGTACATGTCGGCGGCGTTTGGACAGGCGGCAGCGCAGCGTCGGAATGGGAAGCGGCGCTGCTTCGGAAACGCGTCCTGGCCACGCTGCAATTGCATGAATCCCTGCTGTCGTTTCTGGAGCCGAGGCATCGTCCCGTGCTGCGGGAAAAGATTTCGCTGGCGCACTACGAACTCGTTTGGGCCAGCCGACGCGAGGGAAATCTCACGGGCATGCGCCGGCACTTGTGGGAGGGTTTTAAGAGCAAGCCGCTGAATCGAGCGGCACCCTTGCGGCTCATTTTGAAATCGGTTTTCCTCGCCTTTGTTCCGGGCGCTTTCCGGCTCTATCACATAATCAAAAATCGGCGCCGGTCCTCCACCGCATGAAACGTTTTCGAAGTGTCGAGTCTCTGCTTTTTTGCTCCGCCTTTCTCGCGTTCGCCTGGTTTCATCAAGGCGGTGGCTGGAACCAAAATGCGCGTTTTGCCGAGGTGCGCGCGATGGCGGAGGAAGGCCGGTTCGCCGCCGATGATTTCATCGTTTATCAACACGACGAGAGGGGAAATCTTTCGCGTTCGTGCGTCGAGAATGGCGATTATTTTCTCGGGGGCGAGCGGCAGCGGCTGATGTGGAACGAGGATGGCACGCTGCCGGTGAATGGGATTCCGCTCGACGAAAAAGTGAATCCGGCGGCGCTGAATTTTCTCGCGTGCTCGGGCGATTTGGGTTTTGCGCGCGGCCATTTTCATCCGAACAAACCGCCCGGCACTTCGTTCGCGGCGCTGCCAGCTTACTTCGTCCTGTCGCGAATCGAACGCGCGCAGGGCTGCAATCTCGACGACTGGTGGACGATCACTTTGAACGCGTGGCTCACCTCCGCGTTCAGCGTCGGACTGGCGTCGGCCTTGGGAGTTGTGGTCTTTTTTCGGCTGGCAAAAAGGTTTGCCGACGGCAGGGAAACGCCCGCGCTGCTCGCCACAATCGCGTTTGCTTTCGGCACGCTTTATTTCCCCTTTGCGACCCTGCTCTTCGATCACAACCTCATCGCCGCGGCGCTCCTCGCCTCGTTCTATTTTATTCTGAAATCGGAAGATCGAAGCGAGCCGCGAAGCCTTTGCCTGAGCGGGTTCTGCGCCGGTTTCGCCGCGATCACGAACTACGTGGCCACGATCGCCCTGCTGTTGCTGGGCCTGTTTCTGCTTGTGAAGAAGTGGAAAGCCGGGTGGCGCTCGCTCGGTGTTTCAGCGTCGTGGTTTGCGCTGGGAGTGGTGGGTCCGCTGGCTTTGATTTGCCTCTACAACCAGTCCTGTTACGGCTCACCGTTCGCACTTTGCAACGCCTTTCAAAATCCGCGCTTCAAGGAAACGGCGGCGTTTCTCGGGATGTTCACGCCGCAAAAAATCGACGTGCCTTTGATGCTTCTTTACTCGACGTACCGCGGGTTGTTTTTCTTTTGCCCGATGCTCGTTCTCGGAGCTTTCGGATTCGTTTTTTCATTCTGGAAAAGAGTTTTGCGCACCGAGTCGGTACTGTGTCTTGGCTTGGCGGCGCTGTTCTTTTTG
>JANXWU010000136.1 GCA_025350985.1 Spartobacteria bacterium
GCTGGGCTATTGTCAAAGCCGCTCTGTCAAGCAACCGGGTAAGCATGCAACAAACCAACAAGTTCGCCTGAGCCTCGTTTGACTTGAAACCACGTCATCACTAGCTTGAACGCCATGCTCACCATCACCGAAAACGCCGTGCAACATCTGCAATCCCTGCTCGCGGAACAGGCCGGCGCCACGGGAAAAGGTCTGCGCATTTACGTCGAGGCCGGTGGCTGCGCGGGCATGCAATACGGCATGACCATCGACCATCGCAAGGAGGGTGACACGGCCATCGAACGGGACGGCGTGTCGGTCTTGATCGACGAATTCAGCGCAAAATATCTGGGCGGTGCCACGATCGATTACGCCGATGATCTCGCGGGCGCGGGCTTTCGCATCCAGAATCCGAATGCCGCGCGCAGTTGCGGTTGCGGCACCTCTTTTGAAACGGAGACGCAGGGCGCGCACCAGCACACGCACTGATTCCCCGGTGCTGCGCGGATGGCTGCGGCCGCGCGACCACTGGTTCGCTTCAAAAAAATGGACGACGACCTTCTCTCGCGCGATTACGACGGGGCACCGAAGCGCGACAACCTGTTCGCCTGGACGGTGCTCATCCTGCTGCTCGTCGGCTTCGCGTTCGCTTCCTGGATCGGCAGCTATTACCTCTTCGGGCATCCGGAAAATCCGAAGAGCTACCAGATTCTGCGCAAGGTCAAAAAAATCGACCCGCCGAAACGCTTCGAGTTGACGGCCGCGCCGGCGGGAAAATTTCACGGCCCCAAAGAGCTGTACGATCAGTATTGGGCGTTCTCGCGTCTCCAGTTTCAAAGCGAAAACGAGATGCTGCTGCGCGATTATTTGCGGAACTTTCAGGAGACCAAAAAACTCGTGCCCTACGTGGTCGGGCGGTACACGATTTTGCAATCGTACGAGCTGACGGCCAGCGATCTGTTTCCCTCCGGCGTGGTCGCGGTCGCTCAATCGGTGGACTTTCCCCGCGTGCTCATCGAACAAGTTTTCACCGCGCCGGCGGAGAGCGTCGGCCAGTTGAAGCAAATGCTTTCCAGCGGGCTGGACATCAAGCTCGAGCGCGCGAGCGATCTCTCCGCGATCATCCACGTCGAGAAATTGTACGACGGCAAACTGCTCTTCACCGTCGTCCCCCTGCTCTACGGGAGTTACACGCTGAACATAGGCAGCGGCAGCTTCAGTCTCGAGCCGCCGAATGATCTCCACCTTGAAACAGGCGCGCCAATCGTGCGCGCGCAAAAACTGGAAACGGCCTTCAAAGCGTTCGCCAGTTACCGCAAGAAAAAGGGTCTGCCGGAAAAACTCGCCGCCCCGGTGAGTGGCGTCGCCGCAGGCGCGCCGACCCCGTCCTCACCGCAGTTGGTCCGGGTCGAACCCGCGGTGACCACGCCTCCACCCACCCCGGCGCCGACACCGAGAATTCCGCTGATCGCTGCGGACTCGCCGACACCGAAGTCTGGAAAAGTTTCGCCCACTCCGAAAGGCTCCGCGCTCGCCAAGGGCTCACCGGGTTCCAGCGCGAAACCGACGCCGGCGCTCCTCGCCAGGACGACGCCCGAACTGCCGCCACTTTTTGCGGCGGAAAAAGTGGTGCCGATTCCGACACCCATCCCCGCCGACGTCACACCCGTTGTTCCCCTCGCCACCCCCGCGCCCGGCGTGAAGCTGGAGCCGTTCATCGCCGCCGCTCCCGCTCCCGGCGCTTCGTCCGGAAGCTGGCGCGTTTACCGACCGGGACAGATGCCGCGCGGCCGGCTGGTGGAACCCGGCGAAGCCACGAGCCTCGCCGAAAACGGAGTCGGCGGAGAACGCATTTACCTGAGTGGGCACTTTCTGGTCACCGCGTCCGGCGCGACGCGCGGTGAAAATCGCGCGGTGCTCCGGCCCAGCGCCGGTGGCAAGGCTGCTGGCACGACGCGCGTGATCGCGGAGTTTCCGCCCGGCATCTCACCGCCGATGGACGGCAGCAACATCGCACGGGATGAACTGCGCCCGTTTCAAATTACCGACGTGCGCCGCGGCACCGACGGGCAGGTGAACATTTACGTCCGGGAAATCACGGCAACGCAGTGAGGACAGGCCGGCCACTCCCGTTTTGAACGAGGTCTGGCGACGAATGACACGCTTCGTTGGAGGACACCAAGCCGATTGAAGGTGGCTCGGTAAAAAACGCGTGTCATTCTGAGCGAAGGCTTGGCGGAGTCGAAGAATCTCTTGAACCCCTTTGGGCGTGCGGCTTCACCGGGAAGTGCATGAGACTCTTCGCCTGCGTTCCGTTCGCCGTGCGAACTCCACTTCGCTCAGAATGACGCGCGCGTT
>JANXWU010000187.1 GCA_025350985.1 Spartobacteria bacterium
CTTTAAATTTCAATCCCATCCGCCGCGCTTGGAAGTCTTCGAAGTTCGAGCAGCTCGACACTTCGAGATACGCTTGCTGCCCCGGCGCCCAGACTTCGAGGTCGTAGGTTTTTGCCGAACCGAATCCAAGGTCACCGGTGCAAAGCTCGATGACCTGGTAATGCAATCCGAGAAGTTGCAAAACTTTCTCGGCATTCGCGGTGAGCGATTCGAGTTCATCGTAGCTGCTCTCCGGCGTCGTGATTTTCACCAGTTCGACTTTGTCGAATTGATGCACGCGAATCAGCCCGCGCGTGCCAAGTCCCGCCGCGCCCGCCTCGCGCCGAAAGCAAGGCGTGCAGGCGACATATTTTTTCGGCAACTCGCCGAGCGTCAAAGTTTCTTCGCGGTGAAAATTTGTCACCGGCACCTCGGCGGTCGGCACGAGATAGGCGTCGTCACGTTCGCAGCAATATTGCTGCTCCTCGAATTTCGGCAACTGCGCGGTGCCGATGAGCGCTTCGGTGCGGACGAGCAGCGGCGGATTCATTTCGACGTAGCCGTGTGCGCTCGTGTGCAGGTCGAGCAGGAAGTGGATCAGCGCACGTTCCAGTTTCGCGCCCGCGCCGGTGTAGAAAACGAAACCGCCGCCGCTCACTTTCGTCGCGCGCTCGAAATCGAAAAGCCGGAGGCTCGCGCCAAGTTCGAGATGGTTGCGCACCGGCTCATCCAACTTAGGTTTTTCGCCCCAAGTTTTCACCACGGGATTTTGGCTCGCGTCCGAACCGGCGGGCGCGGCGGCGTGCGGCAGGTTGGGGAGAGTCAGCAGCAAACCTTTTTGGCGTTCATCTGCGGCGGCGGTCTGGCGATTTAGGTGCGCAATTTCGTCGCCGATGTCGCGCACTTTTTCCTGCAAGCCAAATGGAACCTGACCGGCCTTCATCATTGCGCCGATCTCCTTGCTGATGCGCTTGCGGTCGGCTTGGAGCTGCTGCAACTGCGTTTCGAGCCGACGTCGTTCCGTGTCGATCGCCAGCACTTCGTCCACCTTCAAATGCACGTCGCCGCCCCGCGTGGCGAGACGCTCCTTGACGAAGTCGGGCTTCTCCCGAATGAGGCGAATGTCGAGCATGGCGAGGCGCTAGAAAAGCAGGAAGCCGCGCGAAAGCAAAAGCGGAAATGCCGGCCTGCTCCGCCCCGATGGGGTCACGCCGTTTTCAAAATACCAATCAACTCATCGAGCGAAACTGTCGCGATACTCGAGGCGAAGTCGCTCATCGCGTACGGAATGATCACCTCGCCGTTGTGGATCAGCGAACCGCAGGAATAGACGACATTCGGGACGTAGCCTTCGCGCTCGTTTTCGTTCGGCTTGATGAGCGGTTCCTCCAGCCGGCCGATCACGCGCGCCGGGTTTTCCAAATCGAGCAGGATCGCGCCGATGCAATATTTTCGCATTGGCCCGACGCCGTGCGTGATTACAAGCCAGCCTTCGGGCGTCTCAATGGGTGAACCGCAATTGCCGAGTTTCGAGAACTCCCACGGATACGCGGGCCTCAGCAATTTCGCCGGATCGCTCCAGAAATGCGGGTTGTCCGAAAACATGATGAACAGGTTTTCGTCGTCCTGTCGCGAGAGCATGACGAACCGCCCGTCGATGCGCCGTGGAAACAACGCCATGCCTTTGTTCTGTACGGCATTACCGTTGAGCGTAACGATTTTGAAGTGCAAAAAATCGCGCGTCTCGATGAGTTGCGGCAGGATCACGCGCCCGTTGTAAGCCGTGTAAGTCGCGTAGTAGGTCGCGGTGCCGTCGTTCTCGACGAAGCGCACAAAGCGCGCGTCCTCGATGCCGTTGCTCTCGTTCGCCGAGTGCGGAAAAATGATGCGGTCGCCGAGCGGCTTGTTTTCGGAAAATGAAACCTCGTAGTTCGATTCCGCGAGCCATGTCAGACATTCGATCGTGCGCTTGTCGTCGTGGGTGTGGATGCGCGCTTCGTTCTTTTTCGTGTCCGCGATTTTCTTCAAATGATCGAGCGTGCAGGCATCTGGCAATTCCGCGAGAATTTCGCGCGCGAATGGATTGTGAAAACCCATGTCGTGCAGCTTGAGCGCCAGGATTTCCTTGTCGTAGGTCGTGTTGGGAATCAACTCCGGCGCGGTGACGTGGCGGCCCACGGGATCGAGCGCGATCTCGTTGTTCGCATCGATCACGCCGGTGCGAAATTCGATCGACGAGATGTGCCCTTCGCCCGTGGCGCGCAGGCTGAGGATCACACGCAGCGAGCCGGACGGAAGATTGGCCTGACTCGGATGTGGCACGATCGATGGATTGAAAAGCGCCGCCGATTCGAGCGCGTATTCGCCGGTGAAAAGCGAGCCGATCAGGAGGCGGCGTGGACGCGACAACTCGCGGTCGGTGAAAAGATGCGGGCGCACTTTCTCAAAATGCCGCTCGAAAATCTTCTCGGCGTTGAAGTGGCGGTCGCTGAATTCGGCAAGGACTTCGACGAGGAGCGCATCGGTCTCCGCGTCAGTCAGCGTCATCGCCCGTCCGATGATGCGGATGATCCGCTCAGGGCTGACTGGAATGAACGGACGGAGCAGGACGCGCGTGGCGTCCGGGCAGATTTTCATCGCCCGCCGCGTTACGTTCACGGATTTTGTTTTTGCTATTTGAGGCATGGGAAGCAGCACTTCACGCAACGCTTTTGGCGGCGGGATCGAGGACGGATTGTGCAAGCTGCATTTCGGCATGGGAAAGATAAAAGGCCAGCGTCGATTCCGCGCCTTCGTTCTGGTTCACACGGTCGGGATGCAAGGCGTCGCGACAACCGCCGGTCACGGAATCGTAAAGCGGCAGGCCGAGATCGTTGCGGCCCAGAAACCACTCAAACGCGCGCCGTGCTTCGCTCAACCAAACCGCGTCACCGGTCGCACGATGCGCTTCGAGACACGCGGAAACCATCGAGTGCGCCTCGATCGGCTGCTGGTCGAAGCGCGCGCGTTCGCCGCCTTTGACATAAAATCCGTTTGAGCCAATCGGACTGAAAACGCCCGAGTCCGACGTCTGCACTTTGCACAGCCAGCGCAGGGTTTTCAGCCCGATCTCCAGTACGTCGGACTGCGACGTCCAATAGCCGCTGAGGATCAGCGCGTGCGAGAGTTTGCCGTTGTCGTAGGTGGCGATGTGCTCGAACCAGTTCCAGTCGGGCGCGTTGTTTTTTTCAAAAAGGGCGACCAGTTTTGCGGTGAGCGTTTCGCGGGCGTTATTCACCGCGCGGTCGCCGGAGAAGCGGCGCAGATATTCGTGAATCGCGATGAGGGCGAACGCCCACGCGCGCGGCGAGGTGAAGTCGATGACCGCAGGCAGCGCCTTTTCAAACAACGTACCGCACACACCGCAAAAGCCCGGGTTCTGCGAACGCCCGAGCGCCGTGCCAAGCGCCCACAGCGCGCGCCCGTGGCTGTCTTCCGAGCCTTCATCTTCGAGCCACCGCCGGTCGTAGCTCATAAAATTGCGGAAGCGTTTTTTCTCGGGACTGAAAGCGTAGTTGAGAAAGGCGAGATACCGCGTGGCAAGCGGATCGAGCTGCGGCTGCGGTGTCTCGCCGAGTTCGTCGAGCAGGACCGTGAGAATGAACGCGCGCGCGGTGTCGTCGGTGCAATAACCGTCGTGGCAATTTGGAACGTTGAACGTCGCGTGCTGAAGGATGCCGGTCGAGTCGCTGAATTTGAAAAGGTGATCGAGCTTTAAGGGCGGAAGCTGATACGGACGATTCTCGAGCGTTTGCCGCGCGAAGGCTTTGCGCGGCGTGAGACGGCGGCCGGCGCGTGCTTTTTCAAACGACTCCATGTACCGCCGCGCCACCACCGGCCAAACCATGTCGCGTCCCATCATGTAAGCGTTTTTCCGCATCGCGTGCCGGCGATTTTCGTCGGAGAGCACCTCGGTCACGGCACTCGCAATCGCCTTGGAATCACCAAACGGCACGAGCACGCCGCGCCCGTCGGCGAGCAACTCCTGCGCGTGCCAGTAAGGCGTCGAGATCACCGCTTTCCCCGCGCCGAAGGCGTAGGCGAGCGTGCCCGAGGTAATCTGCGCCTCGTTCAAATACGGCGTGAGGTAAAGGTCGGTCGCGCCGATGAATTCCTTCAGCTCCTCGATGGTGACAAAGCGGTTGTAAAAAATGACGTGCTTCTTCACGCCGTGCGCCTCGGCCAGCCGTTCGAGCGACAGCCGGTAGCTCTCGCCTTGGTGCTTGCGTAAATTCGGATGCGTCGCGCCAAGCACGATGTAAACGACGTTCGGAAACTTTTGCAAAATTGTGGGCAGCGCCTCGATCACGCGCTCGATGCCTTTGTTCGGCGCGAGCAGTCCGAAGGTCAGCAGCACCGTCTTGCCCTCGACGCCGAACTGGTCTTTGTAAAAATGCGGATCGACAAACGGGATGTCGGGAATCCCGTGCGGGATCAGGTCGATTTTTTCCGCGGGAACATTGTAAATCTCGCGCAAAAAGCCCACGCCCTTTTTCGACATCACCACGAGCCGGTCGGAGATTTGCGCGAGCTGATCCATCACTTTGCGCTGCGTGTCGTCGGGCTTCTTGAGGACAGTGTGCAGTGTGGTGACGATGGGCATGTTCAACTCGCGCAACAACGCCAGCAGATGACTTCCCGATGCGCCGCCATAGATGCCGAACTCGTGCTGCACACTCACGATTTCGACGTTGTTGATGTTTAAAAAATCCGCCGCGCGCCGATACGAATCGATCTCGCGTTCGGCGATCTCGAAGCGCACGCGTTCGGAGTAACTGTAGCCCTCGGCACGGTCATTCACCGGCACCGCAAAACAGCGCGTCTCCGGAAATTCAGCCGCGATCGATTCGAGCAAATCGGCTGTGAAAGTCGCGATGCCGCACTGTCGCGGCACGTAATCCCCAAGGAAAGAAATTCTATTGATGCCGGCACTTAACATCGTTCCTCGTTCAATCACAACGGAGACTCCGCTCCACGCGCGTCTTGACTTCATCCTTCATAGTTCATCCCTCATCTTTCCCGCCGTGCTCGCCTCCATTCTCACCACGATCTTCTTCGCGCTTTCAGTGATTTTTGCCGCGCGTTCGGTGCGCATTCTCGGCGGTCAAGCCGCCAATCTCAGTCGCATGGCCGTGGCCTTGGTGCTGCTCGGATTGTGGACGGCGACGCTCGGACACGGCGGGACGCGCGCTGCGTTTTCGTGGTTTTTTTTGAGCGGCATCGTGGGCTTCGGCTTGGGCGACATTGCGATGTTTTTCGCCCTCGCGCGCATCGGTCCGCGTCTCACCATCCTGCTCGTGCAATGCCTCGCCGCACCCATCGGAGCCGTGCTGGACCGGGTGTGGCTCGGCACCGTTTTGCGCGGTGAACAAATCGCGTGCGGCGGGATCATCCTCGCCGGTGTGGCCATTGCGCTCGCGCCCACGCACCAGCGCCGCGACACCCATCCCGTCGCCTGGTGGGGCGTCGTCTTCGGCGTTGTCGCCGCGCTTGGGCAGGCGTTTGGCGCGATCATCACCCGGAAGGCCAATGCCGTTGCGTTGCTCGATGGCCTCGCGCCCGATGGCGGCACCGCGGCGTTTCAACGCATGACCGGCGGCATCCTGGTGACGGCGATTTTTTACGCTCTTTTGAAAACCGGAACGTCGATGACGCGGTCTCGAAATCCCGAAACAGCAATCGCTCCCGCGACCGACCGCTGGCGGCGCGGCTGGCCGTGGGTCGTCCTCAATGGTCTCGCCGGCCCTGCCATTGGCGTCGGTTGTTATCAATGGGCGCTCGCCACCACGCCCGGCGGAGTTGTTTTGTCCATCGTCGCGACCACGCCCGTCCTCACGATGCCGCTGGCGTTCCTCATCGACGGCGACCGTCCGCCACGCCTCTCGATCATCGGCGGTGTCATCGCCGTCGCGGGGTCGGTCGCGTTGACGCTGGTGTGAGAGGCTTTGGAAAAAAGCGGCGCGAGTTAGCGCGGCACCGTCCGCCTTTGTTTCGCGTCGGCGAGGGCGTCGAGGACGAGCTGTTGTTTCAATAACTCCGGCAGCACGATCGGGTGCGCGTTGTAGCCTCCGGGAAAAATCACGTAGGTCGGCACGCCGGCTTTGCCAAATGTTTTCAGCAGCGCCGAGATGTCCTCGTCGCGATTGGTCCAGTCGGCTTTTAGGAAAATCACGTCGTCGCGTTTGAACGCCTCCTGAACCGGCGCGGTGGCGAGCACGAGTTTTTCATTCACTTTGCAGTTCACGCACCACTCGGCCGTGAAATCGACGAACACCGTCCGCCCCTGTCCCAGCGCGGCTTTCAGGACCTCGGAGAATTTTTGCGCGGGCTTTAAGACCGGCGGCAGTTGAACCACGAGGAAATAGAAAATGCCGCCTGCGACAATGAGGACGATGGCAAGCCACGCGTTTCGTTTCGTCGCCGGCGAGGCGTCGAAGCCGGTGAATGCGCCCTTGATCCAACAAGCCAGCGCGAGGGCAATGAGAAAACCGCCCGTCCAAATCAAGCCGTCGATGCCGCGTTGAAACGCCACGATCCGCACCAGCCACAGGACCGTCGCGAGCAGCAGAAAGCCCATGAATTGTTTGAGGCGCTCCATCCAGACGCCGGGCTTTGGCAGGAAGCGCATCCATGCCGGACGCGCGGTGAGCAGGACGTAGGGCAGACTCATGCCGCTGGCGATGGCGAAGAACATCGCGAAGATGACGAGCGGCGGTTGCGCGAGCGCGAAGCCGAGCGCCGATCCGAGAATTGGGGCGGTGCAGGACGAGGCGAGGAGCGTCGCGAACACGCCGTGAAAAAACGCGCCCGCGTAACCCTCGCGCTGCGAGAGGTCGAGCATTTTCGCGCCCGCCGCACTCGGGACAAAAATTTCAAACACGCCGAAGAGATTGAGCGCGAACACAAGCATGACCGCGCTCATGCCGATGACGAAAAATGAGTTCTGAAACTGAAACGCCCAGTTCAAATGAAAGATCGAAAAAACCGCCGCGAGTCCGAGAAACCACGCGAAGACTCCCGCGACGAAGGCCAGTCCGAGCCGGAAGATTTTCTTCGGCTCCTCGCCCGCCTGTTTCATGAAGCCGACGATCTTCAGCGAGATCACCGGCAGCACGCACGGCATGAAGTTGAGGATGAAGCCGCCGAGCAACCCGAGCGCGAGATTGTAGAGGAGGGTAAACGACGAAATGGGCGGAGACGGGGCGGTGGTCCCAGGCGCGGAGGCGCTGCCAGAGCTAGCCGCCGGGATTAACCAGCTCTCTCGCGATTCGCCAGTGCCGAGGACGAGCAGGCCGGCGAGGCGGTCCGGCTG
>JANXWU010000280.1 GCA_025350985.1 Spartobacteria bacterium
GAATCTCATGCACTTCCCCGTGCAGCGGCACGCCGAAAAGGGGTTCAAGAGATTCTTCGACTCCGCCAAGCCTTCGCTCAGAATGACAGATCACGCTTTTTCAAACTGTGCCATTACCTGCACGCGGCACGGCTTGACAACTTTTCCGCCAGCGCACGTACTGATCGAGTGCGCCCCGAAGACAACAGCCTCGCGCTTCAGGTCGATCTCGATGGAGCGTGGCCGTGGGATGCGCTCGACGGCGTCGATTTATTCGATGCGCGCGCCTGGGGTCCGCGGTTGCGGTTCACCGCGCCGCGCGATTTGATCGAGAAGTTTTACGCGGAAATTTCGCCGCAACTTGCGCCGTTCACACTTTCGGGTTCCGGCGATTTTCATCATCTCTCGGCGCTCTGGCTGCGACGATTGTCCGAGCCGGTCACGTTGGTTTCGTTCGACAATCATCCCGACTGGGATCGGCGTCCGCCGCGCTGGGCGTGCGGCGGCTGGATCAATCGCGCGCTCGAACTCCCGACTGTGAAGCGGGCGGTGGTTTGGGGTTGCGGCAACTTTGAGTTCGAGTGGCCGCATCGCTGGTTTGCGAACCAAGCGGCGGTCCGCGCCGGGCGGTTGGAAGTGCGGCCTTGGAGCGAGCGGCTTTCGTTAAAAGTGCGCGGGCGGTGGCCGTGCGTGACGCGCGAGAATTGGCGCAAGGAATTTTCCAAATTTGCTGCGAAGTTGGCTGGGCAAAGCATTTACGTGACGGTCGATCTCGATTGTTTGCGCGAGGACGAGGCAGTGACGAATTGGGAGCAGGGGCTTTTTTTGGCGGAAGAAATCGCGTGGGCGCTGCGGAAGTTGCGGAGTGGCGCGGTGATTGTCGGCGGCGATGTTTGCGGCGCGTGGTCGCCGCCGGTTTACGCGCGATGGAAGCAGAAGTTCGCGGCTTCGTTCGATCATCCGAAGCTCGCGAAGGCTGATGGAACCACGGCTCGCGAGCGCAACCTGCGCGCGCTTCGGACGATCTGGCCGGCGCTGGTCTCCGGGGAATAAGGGGGAAATCTCTCAGGAAAGCAGGAAAGCCTGATGGCTCGCGTGGCTCCTCAGTTCCTGTTTTCCTGAGAAATTTTTTGCGGGAAGGAGAATTTCACGACGCCGTGACAAGGATGAGGCCGCCGCAAATCAGCGCGACGCCGAGGAGCAGGCGCGGAGTCATTTTTTCCCGTAAAAACAACGCGGCGGAGGCGACGATCATCACGCGCTCAATGCCTTCGTACGGATAAAGCTGGCTGAGCGGGAACTTCGACATCAAGCCGATCCAGAGCATGATGCTGAGCGTCATCGCGGCGACGCCAGCGGCCAGGGCGGGCACGTAACGCGCGGTGCGTCCGGCGTGCGTTTGGTTCATCGCGAGCTTGAAAAAAACCTGCCCGCCAACCTGCAAGGCGATCGAGGCAAAGATGAGCGCGAAGGCAAACGGACTCACGGTTTCTCCTCGATTTCCTTCTCGATCGTTTCCTCGATTTTCGCGGCCGACTGCGCGGTGACGAGCACGCCGGCGAGGACCAGCGCGATGCCGAGCCAGCGTTGGGCGACGATTTTTTCGCCAAGGAAAATCCAGCAACTCAGCGGCACGATGACGTGCAGCGCGCCGGAGAGATTGTAGGCGACGCCCAGTGGGACGAAGCGCAGTGCGTAAAGCCACGCGAGCAGACTGCCAATCGTCGCGAGAGCAGCCAGCCAGGCCCATCCCGAGCTCATGGCGGCGAAACCGAACGGCGACGCGTCCGCCGACATGGGCGCGGATTTTTTAAATAAAACCTGCGACGCGGCGGAGAGGAGCACGCTCAGAAAAACCTGCGCGTGCGGATGCAAAAACCAGCGGCGCGTCACAACTCGTGCGCGTTCGGAAATTGGCGGATGACCGGGTCGTGGCGCGCGGGCTGGAGCAGGTTGAGCACGCGCTTGAAGATGGGATTGATGAGTGGCGAGGTGTGCCACGCGTAGAGGTCGAGCGGGGCGAGTTCCATGCGTAGATGGAGCTTTGGGTCGTAGTTGAGCGGCGCGGTGTAGTAACGCTGGAGTCCTTGGTCGATGGCCCATTGGACGACGTCGCGCCACGTCACGAAGTAAAGGTGCAGGTCGAGCGCGACGGCGTAATCGAGGCCGATGTTGAGGTCGTGAATGGTGCCGTCGTGGACCATGCAAAGCGCGAAGGCGACAGCTTTGCCATTCTGACGCCAGATGAAAAAGCGGGCGCGGTCGGGCATCTCGCGTCCGATGCGGGCGAGGAAATCTTTCGTCAGCTCCTCGAAGCGCATCGTCGAGCGCGCGAGGGTCTGTTGGTAGAGCGGGTAGATTTCGTCGAGGACGGGGGTGGCGTCGGTGAGCACTTCCATCGTGAGCGGCGCGTGCTGGCCGAGTTTTTTAAATTTGCGCCGCAGATTTTTGCGGAAGGCGTGGCTCAACTTTTTCTGCATGAACTCGTCGAAACTTTTGAAATCGAGGTCGAGCGCGCAGGCAGGCATCGAGGGGGCGCGGCGGTAGCCGTTGCTGGAAAAAGGAATCAACTGCTCGCGATAGGTCGATGGGAAATCCTTGAGCAGCACCATCGACGCGTTCGATTGCTTTGCGAAAAGAGCGAGGGCTTCGTGCAGGGCAGCGGCGACCCACGGCTGCGCCCCGTCCAGCGCGCCTTCGCCGGCGGAGCAGCCGACCATGAGCATCCGCATTTGCAGCCAGCCGGGGAGGAGCTTGCGCGGCCAGCCGAGGGCGGCGCGGATCTTGGGCGGAAGTCCGACGAGAAGATCCTGCCGGACGAAAAAGAGCGGTTGAATCGCGACCTCGCCGGTCGTGCGGTTTTCCAAAATTAAATAGCGATGGTCAAATTGTTCACCCAGCGTTTGCTCGGCGATTTCATAATAACGGTGGTCTTTGCAGTGGCCGGCGAACGCGCGCGTCCAGAGTTCGGAATCGATGTCCCGCGCGGAGTGGACCACGCGAGCGGGACCGAACGCGGTCTCCAAGCTTTCGATTTCGCGGGCTGATTTTTTCGCCAGGAAACGGTAGAGAAAAACGGACGAAGTTGCCGCGGTGAAGAGAAGTCTGGCGTCCATGCAGAGGAAACGGCGAATGAATCACGGGGACAAGCAGGACGCCACCGGAATCTCTGAAGTTCGCGGGGAAGAGCGCGCGTGTTTGCTCGCGGGCCCGCGATTTTTTCGACCCAGAAGATGTTGTCGCTTTCCTGAAACTTTTCTTTCAGGGTGCCGGCGATGTTCCCCAAATCGAAACGCCCTATTTCAGTAGTCACCGGCGGCGCTGGCTTTCTCGGTTCTCATTTAACGGACCGTCTGCTGGCGGAAGGCCACCGCGTCATCGCCATCGACAATCTCATCACCGGCAACACCGCGAACATCGAGCACTTGGCCGGCAACGAGGACTACAAGTTCATCAAGCACGATGTCTCGAACTACATTTTCGTGCCGGGCGAAGTGAACCACGTCTTCCATTTTGCATCGCCCGCCAGCCCGATCGATTATTTGAAGTTCCCCATCCCGACGTTGAAGGTCGGCGCGCTCGGCACGCACAACACCCTCGGCCTGGCGAAGGACAAAAAGGCGACGTTCATCATCGCCTCGACTTCGGAGTGTTACGGCGACCCGCTCATCCATCCGCAGCGCGAGGATTATTGGGGAAATGTGAACCCGGTCGGGCCGCGCGGCTGTTACGATGAGGCGAAGCGGTTCGCCGAGGCGATGACGAGGGCGTATCACCGCTATCACGCCGTGGACACGCACATCGTCCGCATCTTCAATACCTACGGCCCGCGGATGCGGCTGGAGGACGGGCGCGTGGTGCCGGCGTTCATCGCGCAGGCGTTGCGGAACGAGCCGCTGACGGTGTTTGGCGACGGTTCGCAGACGCGGAGTTTCTGTTACGTCAGCGATTTGATCGACGGGATTTTTAAGCTGTCGATGACCGACTACCACGAGCCGGTGAACATCGGCAATCCGCGTGAGATGACGATCAAACAGTTCGGCGAGGAAATCCGGCGGATCATCGGAACCAACTCCGAACTGGAGTATCGCCCGCTGCCGGTGGACGACCCGAAAGTGCGGCAGCCGGACATCACGCTGGCGAAGAAACTTCTCGGGTGGGAGCCGAAGGTCGCGTTCGAGGAAGGCATCGTGCGGACGATCGATTATTTCCGCTCACGCGTAACTTAGGCGGAAATTTTCGCTTTTCCCTTTGCATTTTGCGGCCAAGCCGCGCATATACCAAACCCGCAACCGCCCCACCTGTTTCACCCCATGAAAAAGCTGCTGTTTTCGCTCTGCGCTTTGCTGATGGCCGCGCCCTTTGCTTCGGCCCAGACTGCCGCCGCCAAGGAATTCGATGTCAAAAAAGTGACGATCCAGATGATCGAGTCGCCGACATTTTCCGTGACTGGCCCGCCGGCCAAACAGCATCGCCCCGCGAAGTGGCTCGAGATCGAAGTGGACTTCGACGCCAAGCCCGAGTTCACCGACGAGCTAACTTTTAATTACTACGTCTTTTTCAACAAGCGCCTCTTCGTCGGACAGGTCGCGCATGTGAGCATCGAGAAAGGCAACGCCCTGCACTCGGTCATGTATATCTCGCCCAAAACGATGGCCCGAATCGCGGCGGGAAAAGTCGTGACGGCGGGCGAAGTGGTGGCCACGGTGCAAATCGCCAAGCCGGGCATCCAGATGCCGGTCGCGGAAAAAAGCTCGAAGGCGGTGCAGCCGAACTGGTGGGCGAGTTTGAAACAGGAAACGGGGTTCCTCGTGAACAAAAACGAGACGCCTTTCGCCCCGCTTTACTGGGATCACTACGAGGCGATCAAGCCCGCACTGCCCCGCTGATTTCGCCGGCTGATTTTCGCTTTTCAAAATGGCCGCACCGAACCGCGTCGTCACCCTCAACCTCGGGATGCAGACGATCACGATGGCTGATTTCCGTCCATCGGCGGAGGGCGGGCTGGTGTTGCAGGCGTATCGGCAGACGGAGTTAATCGCGGACCCCACGGCGGATGCGGCGCGGCTCGGCCAGTTGAAAGTGGGGATCAAGGAAACGGTCGATAATCTCAAGCTCAAGGGAGCCAAAACCAACAGCGCGATCGCTGCGCAATCGGTTTTTACGCGCTTCGTCAAACTGCCGCCGGTCGAGCCGGACAAGGTCGAGCAAATCGTGACCTTTGAAGCGCAGCAGAACGTCCCGTTTCCCATCGATGAAGTGGTGTGGGATCACCAGGTCGTCAGTGCGGGCGGCGAGGCGCGGATGGAAGTGGCGCTGGTCGCGATCAAGTCCGACCTGCTCGAAGACCTCAACGGCACGATCCAGGATTCGACGATGCGCACGAACATCGTGGACCTCTCGCCGATGGCACTGTTCAACGCCTTTCGTTACAACTACAGCGACCTCGCGGGCTGCTCGCTGCTCATGGACATCGGCGCGCGCACGACCAACCTGATTTTCGTCGAGCCGAAAAAAGTCTTCACCCGCAGCATCCCCATCGGCGGCAGTGCCGTCACCACCGCGCTGGCCAAGGATTTTGGTGAGCCGTTCGCCTCCGCCGAAGAGCGAAAAAAAGCCGGGGGTTTCGTCGGGCTGGGCGGCGCGTACGCCGAACACTCCGATCCCGACGTGGCGCGGATGGCC
>JANXWU010000286.1 GCA_025350985.1 Spartobacteria bacterium
AAACCCCAGCGACTCGCGGCGATCTGGGGGCGCGACAACGACGGCCACATGGCCAATGTGGACGTGGCCAGCGGCACACTGCGCATCGTCGAACATCACTCGCCGATTCTCGATTTGCTGCGCGCTTTTCCGATCGTCGCGCGACTGGAATCGGAGATGTTCCAGCGGCTTTTGAAAACGCCGGTGCGGCGCGAGGAAACGACGGCGTCGGGACTGTTTAGTTGCGCTTTTAACCTCGGATAAATGCCAGAGGTGCAAGGCTTGGGCGACGGTGAAATAAAGGCGGTTGATTCACAACGCATGGAGCTTCGAGGGAAGCGCGGACTTTGAGAGATTCTTCCACTCCGCTGCGCTTTGGTCGGAATGATACCCGTTTTTGAGATGCTCTCTTTTCCCAATTGCCCGCTGCACCGACAGCGGTGCCTTCGACGCTTTACGCCTCAGGGTAATTTCACCGCCTCTGTAGGATGCGGCAATTTTCTTCTAGCCAAGCCTTCGGCTTTGCTGACAAATACCGCCGCGGCAATTGTTTCACTCAGGCACAAATGATTTCTTCGGCTGAAATTGTGGAGGTTATTCCGGTCATCGTCTCGCTGATTGTGATCGAAGGGCTGCTCTCAGTGGACAACGCGCTGGCAATCGCCGCGCTCGCTTCGCATCTCCCGAAAAACCGCCAGCAGATGGCGCTGAAACTCGGCATCGTCGGAGCTTATGCGTTTCGCGGACTAGCGTTGTTTTTCGTCTCCGTGATCATCGCCAACCCATGGCTGAAAATCATTGGCGCAGCGTATCTTATTTACCTGATGGCCTCGAATCTCGCGGAGAAAGCGGGCGAGGAAACCGAGGAAGACCGGCACACCAAGCGCTCTCCGGGCCTGCTGCTGACCATCCTACGCATCGAGCTGATGGATCTTTCGTTGAGCGTTGATAACGTCGTGGCCGCGGTGGCGCTTGATAAGCGTCTTTGGGTGATCTGCATCGGCGTGTTCATCGGCATTCTCGCGCTGCGTTTTCTCGCCGGATACTGCATCAAATTGATCGAGAAATTTCCGATTCTCGAATCGACCGCGTTTCTCCTGATTGGATTTGTTGGCGTGATTCTGCTGGTCGAAATAGGCTTTGAACTCTCGCACCGGCATTTGGAGATACAGTCGTCTCAAAAGTTCATCGGCATCGTCGCCATCATTGCTTTGTCGCTTTTTTACGACCGCAGCAAAATCGGGCGCGCCCTAATCCGGCCCCTAGTCACCATTGGAGTCCCGATCATGGTCGCGCTCGACAAGTTCATCGGCGTCCTGTTTTGGCCGGCGGCCACCTGCATCCATTTGGGTAAAAAGCTCGTCTTCCGCCGCCCCGCCACCGCCGTTTCTTAAATCGTTTTCCTTCCTGAAACAACCACCATGGCCCAACTCGATAACTCCGTCGTCGTCACCCCATTCGGGGAAGTCAATGTGTTCGATGAACCCGCCGGGCCGCGTGTCCGCGCGACCATTCTGATGAAGCCCCAGGTCGAAGGCGCGCAGACCGGCCTTGCCATCGACGGCTCGAAGTCGATGAACCCGATGTTCGGAGCGGGCGTGCCGAAAATGTTCCGCACGCCCGACATGAACGTCGTGCAGCCGGTCGCGCGGATGATGGCGGAATACCTCGCGAACTTCGACAGCGACGGCAACACCACGGTGCTCTATTGGGCTTGCGGGACGCTCGGCGACGAGATCGAACATCTCGGCGACATGAACGCCGAGAAGGCGCGCGCGTTCGAGTTCATCGAGCCGAAGCGCCCCGGCAGCAACACGAAGCTCCTCCCTGCGCTGCGTTATTTCGCCGACGAAAAGTTCCGCAACGCGCCGTGGGGCATCTACGTGTTCATCACCGACGGAGCCATTGAAGACCTCGAGGCAGTGAAGGAATACAGCCTTCAGGTCGGACGGGAGTTGTCCGAAAAAAAACGCAACTTCATCAAGTTCGTGCTCATCGGGCTCGGCGCGAGCATCGATGAAGACCAGATGATCCAGCTCGACGACCTCGATTACGGCGGCTTGAAGACACCCGAGGGCGACGAGGTCGATCTGTGGGATCACACCACCGCCGCCGAGATGAAAAGCCTCGACGAGATTTTCAAGGAAGTCGTTTCGGAAAGCATGTTGCTCGCTCCTTCGGCCACGGTCGTCGATTCCAACGGCAAACCCGTGAAGCCGTTGCGCCGGCCTTCCTACGCCGACGGCCTGCCCGCGCTCGTCGAGTTCGTGATGTCGCCGGGATCGACATCTTTCACGATCACGCTGCCGGGCGGCCAGACGATGACCCAGCCCACCGCCTAATCACCCCCATGAGCGAACCACGATCCATCACCGAACTCACCCCCGGCGTCAGTCATCAAATCCCAAATACCCGTCTGCACGAGGCATTCGGCGAACTCAACCTCACGGCGCAACCCGACCGGATTGACGTGGTGCTCACGCTGTTGATGGAGCCGATGAAAGAAGAGGCGCAGACCGGCGTCGCGCTCGACGGCTCCGACTCGATGCAGTCGGCCTTTGGCAAAGGCTGGACGTATTCGGACAAGTTCGATTCCAAGGTCGTCACGCGGCTCATCGCGGAGGGCAAGGGTAAAATGGTGAACGTGGACGGGCGCGATTATTTCGAGGCGATGAACGGCGGGCTCGAGGAGATGAAACAACTCGGCTTCATCGTGCGGATGAAAAACGAGGTCGAGCCAATCGCGCGCGAAGTCATTCCCTATCTCG
>JANXWU010000308.1 GCA_025350985.1 Spartobacteria bacterium
CGCTGCCGACAGCGAGGAGGCGCGCATCGCCCCGGGATTCCTGCGCGAGCACAACATCGAGCCGATCCTCGTGCCGCATCCGGTGCCGCAAAAAGCGGGCTCGGCGTTTTACCTGCGGTTGTTCGCGAACCTGTTTTCGGCCTGGCCGTATTCGGTCACGTCGCATCACAGCGAACCGATGCGCCGCGTGGTTTCGGAGCTTGCGCGAAAAGAGCGATTTGGAGCGGGCCATCGGCGCGTCCCCACCCGCGCTGCAATTTTCGCATCCCAAGTTTCTCGTCGCGCGCTGGGAGCGAAATTTTGGCCGCGAGGCCGCGCTGGAGTTATGCCGGTGGAACAACTTGCCGGCGGAAATTTTCCTCCGCACCAACACGCTGAAAGTAACCAGTGGTGAGTTGGAGCGAGCGGCGCCCGATGCGACCCGCGTGGAAAGTCACCCGCTTCTGTTTAGAGCGGGGCAGGTGCCGTTCCTCTGGCTGGCGCAGGGGCTGGCGTATGTGCAGGACCCGAGCACCCTGATCGCGCCCGAACTGCTGGACCCGCAGCCGGGCGAGCGCGTGCTCGACGCGTGCGCCGCACCTGGCGGAAAGACCAGTTACCTCGCGCAACTGATGGGCAACGAGGGGGAAATTGTCGCGTGCGATGTTTCAAAAAAGCGACTGACCAAAATGGAGGAAAACCTAGGCCGTCTGGGCGTGGCGAATGTGCAAAGCCGGCAGCACGATTGGCTGGCGGGGTCCATGCCGGATCAACTGGAAAGCTTCGACCGAATCCTCGTCGATGCGCCCTGCTCGAACACGGGCGTGATTCGCCGCCGGGTCGATGTGCGCTGGCGGCTTTCCGCCGAAGACTTCACCGGGATGCCGCGCAAACAATGGCACATCCTAAAGTCGGTGGTGCCCCTGTTAAAAAAAGGCGGCACGCTCGTCTATAGCACCTGCAGTTTGGAGCCGGAGGAAAACGAGCAACTGCTCGCGCGCATCAGCGCAGAGCTTCCTGAGTTGGAGTTTGTCGAATCGCGGCAAAGCCTGCCGTTTCGGGACGGAATGGATGGGGCCTTCGCGGCCAAATTCGTGCGGCGCTAGACCTGCGCGAGAGAGCTATTTACGATTCGCCACCACGTACTCCGCGATGCTGCCCACCGTCGCCAGTGCGCTCTTGGCGGTCTCGGAGTTGGGAACGGTCACGCCGAATTTTTTCTCGAGCGAAACCACCAGTTCCAGCGCGTCGATGGAGTCCAGGCCCAATCCCTCCGGCCCGAAGAGCGGCAGGTTGTCTCCAATCTCCTCTTTCGGCGTTTTAAGCATCAGATTCTCGACCATCATTTCCTTGATGGATTCTTTCAGTTCGTCAGTCGGCATGGCGGTGGAGTTATTGGTTTGAAACCAAACTTCTTTCAAGCAGTTCTTCCGACGAAACTAGGAGCCTCACTGCGGCTCGACGCGTTTCTTCTGCTCCGCATCCAGCATGCGCGCATACACTTCTTTGTAAACCGCCGCGTCCAGAATGCTGCGTTCGGGCGTGTTGTTGATCTTCGCGTATTCGACTCCATGCGGCTTGCAGACTTCGTGGATTTTTTTCCTCTGCTCCGCGCTGAGCGTGGTCCCGATGGGTGTCAGCCGATCGGTCACATAACGCGCCAGTGCCGCCGCGCCGAATTCGGCTTTCGTCTCCGGCGGGATCATCGCGATCAACTCCGCGTTCGCCTCCAGCTTGCAGCGCCCCAACTCCTTCACCGCCGCGGAACCTTTGCTCCTGTATTCGCTGTAGAGCGACTTTTCGTCCTCGACCGTCGAGTGTTTGTACTTCATGCGGAGCGTCTCGGACTCGGTGATGCGGTTTTCGAGTTCTTGAATCTTCGCATCCACCTGCGGCGTCATCGCCTCGAACTTCTCGCGCAGCGGCTGCAGCGCTTCGCGGGAAATATTCGTCTCCGTGGAGAGCAGCGTGAACACTTCGCGCAAACTGAGTTCGCCGGGATTGGCGACGATGCGCACCACGGGCTTCGCGGCTGCGTTGCGGGACAGGGCGGGGACCGCGCCCACCCAGTCTTTTCCCGTCAGCGCCCGGTAAACCGCCGCCGCAATCGCCGTCGCTCCCTCGGTGCTCGGATGGACGTTGTCCTTGTACCATTCGTCGTGCCCCGCGGTCGCCGCATGCACATCGATCACGCCCGCGTGCGCATCCGACGCGACTTTTTTAATCATCGGCATCTGTTCGAGGACGCCCGCTTCGTTGATCCCAAACGCACCCTTCTTCGCCACGTACGGAGCCGTGCCGCAAAAGACGCGCGGTTTGCTGGAAAGCTGCGTGAACGAAAAAACGAGTTCCTGGTACAGCTTCGGAAACTTGTCCTTCGACTTCCAGTTGTCGGGCTTGGTGTCGTTCGTCCCGAGCAGGATGATCGCCACGTCGGGATGAAAAAGCAGCGCGTTCGCGTACTCCTTTTGCGACCAGATCGTGTGCTTCTCTTCCTTCGCCACGCTCGCCCCGCTGTGGCCGAAATTGCGGACATCCCACGCCTCGCCGAGCATTCGCTGAAGTTGATCGGGCCACGCCCAGCCGGGTCCTGCGCCGACGCCGTGCGTGATGCTGTCGCCCAGACACGCGACCCGGATTGGCGGCTTGTAATCGGCGACGTTGACGGGCGCGTTCGGCTCGGCAGCGCTGGCCGCGAAGGCGAGACACCACACGAAAAGGACGACGGGGAGCAATGACTTATTGCCGCTGGAACTCACATTTTTGGGGAGTGCGTTTTTCATAATTTGGACAAGGATTCGAGGTTTATTCGTTCGCGTTTTTTCCCATTTTGTTCGGGTCCAGTTTCGGCGCCTCGTCGCGCTGCGTCTGCCCCGGCGGAAGTCCGGCGTTGACGTAATGATCCGCGATTCGCTTCTTCGCCTGCTCCGGCGTGAGGCCGTATTTTTCGAGCAGCAGCTTCTGCGTTTTCGGATCGGCCAACGCCGTCTTGTCCTTTTCGATCGCCGCGATTTGGTCGCCGCGGTCGTAGTCGAAACGTCCCGAAACCTGCTGCCCCACCGGCAGCGTCAGCTTTTTCAAAACACTGCCGTGCGCGATGGCCAGCAGCGCCTGCACGCCGTCCGGGGTGTTGCGCATCGGGTCGCCAAACATCTCCCCCCAGCACTGCCGCGCCCAGCCGAGTTGGTTGTCGCCGTAGCCGTCGTAGGCGGGCGCGAGCGGCGCCTCGCTCGGATGTGAATCGTCGTCCGTCGGCTTGCCATTCGTCACCCAGCACCACGTCTTGCCGCGGTTTTCCTGCCAGTCCAGCCACAGCCGGCGCGAGCACAGCACGATGCATTTTTTGCCGATCTCCTTTTTCGCCTCGGGCAGTTTGTTCCACTGGAAAAAAATCGACTTCGGATTCGCCGGGTCGGGCTCGGGGTAATACTTGAAAAGCGAGTTGAGAATCGTCAGCCCATCCCACGTTCCATGCAGCGAGGGATGGGCTGACGATCCTGAACTCGCTTTTCAAGTATTACCCCGAGCCCGACCCGGCCAATCCGAAGTCGATTTTTTACCAGTGGAACAAGTTGCCCGAGGCAAAAAAGGAGATCGGCAAAAAATGCAT
>JANXWU010000340.1 GCA_025350985.1 Spartobacteria bacterium
CAGCCGGGTGGAAATTTTCAGCCGCGACCTGCGGCGCATCACGCCACAGTTCGACGAGATCGTCCACAGTGCGCGCGATTTTCCGGCGGAGGTCATGTTCGACGGCGAGATCGTCGCGTTTGAAAATGGACGCGCATTGTCTTTTTTTGAACTGCAAAAACGGCTCGGGCGTAAACACAGCAGCGACCTGTTCGAAGCTACGGCGGGAGTGCCCGTGCGGTTCATGATTTTCGATCTGCTGCGACTCGACGGGCGGTCGCTTTTGAAAACGCCGCTGCGCGAGCGGCGCGCACTTTTGGAAAAGATCGCGCTACCGCCGCGCTTCGAGATCGTCGGCGTCACCACCGCGCATTCCGCGGCAGAAATCGACGCGGCATTTTCCTCGTCGCGGCTGCGCGGCAACGAGGGTTTGATCGTGAAAGACCCCGGCAGCATCTACACGCCGGGGCGCCGCGGACTCGCGTGGCTGAAGCTCAAAAAAGAACTCGCCACGCTCGATGTCGTCGTGGTCGGCGTCGAGTACGGCCACGGCAAACGCGCGCAGGTTCTCAGCGATTACACCTTCGCCGTGCGCGACGAAAAATCCGGCGAACTGCTCACGATTGGCAAAGCCTACTCCGGCCTCACCGACGCGGAAATTGCGGAGATGACCGAACATTTTCTCGCCAACACGCTGAGCGAACGCGGACGTTTTCGCACCGTCAAACCCGACGTCGTAATCGAGGTTGCGTTCGATTCCGTGCAGCCGAGTAAGCGGCATGGCAGCGGACTCGCGCTGCGGTTTCCGCGCATCAAAGCCATCCGCCGCGACAAGACAATCGCCGAAATCGACACGCTCGAATTTGCACGCAGCCTGTGCGCTCCACCGGTGGAAAGTCGTATGTCATTCTGAGCGAAGTCGAAGAATCTCTTGACGCTCGCGGGGCGCGTTCAGATGAGCATGAGATTCTTCGACCGCGCTCAGAATGACAGGCAGTTTTGAAATGCAGCCGCGGCCTCGCGGCGAGTGATTGATATTCCCCCGCCCGCAAGCGACAAGTAGCGCTCGCAAAATGGAAACTGGCCTCGGCAAAATCACCGAACACGTTCTCGCCTCCTACGGCGAAGTCGGTGGCATCAACAACATCGACGGCTCCAACCTCCCGTCGAAGCGAGCCATCGCCGCCATCTGCGAAGATTTGTTGCAGCTCCTATTTCCCGGTTTTCACGACCAGGAGCCGGTCCACAGCGAGCACCTCAAACGCGTCACCGGTTATCGCATCCGCAGCATCGCCGACCGGCTGAAGGACGAGGTTTGCAAAAGCCTGCGCCTCGGTAATCCGAAGTGCCCCGAGCGCGAAGCCGAAGCAGTCGTGCTCGCTTTTCTCGAAGCGCTGCCCGCCATCCGCGCGCTACTCCAGACCGACGTGAAAGCCGCCTTCGACGGCGATCCCGCGGCGGCGAGCATCGACGAAATCATTGTCTCGTATCCGTACATCGAAGCCGTCGCGATCCAGCGCGCGGCGCATTGCCTGTATGGAAAACATCTGCCGCTCGTGCCGCGCATCATGACCGAGTGGGCGCACAGCCGCACCGGCATCGACATCCATCCCGGTGCACAGCTCGGCGCGCATTTTTTCATCGACCACGGCACCGGCGTCGTCATCGGCGAAACCTCGACCATCGGCGCGCACGTCAAACTTTACCAAGGCGTCTCGCTCATCGCCAAATCGCTCGCCGGCGGGCAGGCGCTGCGCGGCGTCCGGCGGCATCCCACCGTCGAGGAACACGTCACGATTTACGCTGGCACGACGGTGATGGGCGGCGACACCGTCATCGGCGCGGGCAGCACGATTGGCGCGAATGTTTTCCTCACGCACAGCATCCCGCCGCGCTCGCTCGTGCTATCGGAAGGGCAGGAGTTGCGCATTTTGGACAAGGACAAACGCGAAGGCGCGGAGTGGGCGGATTGGGTGATCTGAGCGATGTCGCGCTCGCGGAAAACCGCGTGAAACCTGGCGCTGCGTGCGCTAGCTTTCGCGCCATGTTTCGCCCCCTCGCTCTTCTTCTCGCGGTCACCTTTTCCTACTCGCTCCCCGCCGCCGAAAACTGGCCGCAATTCCGCGGACCCACTGGCGATGGGCACTCGGAAGCGAAGGGTTTGCCCGTCACTTTTGGCGAAAAGGAGAACGTCAAATGGAAGACGCCGATCCACGGCAAAGCGTGGTCGTGCCCGGTGATTTGGGGCTCGCAAATCTGGCTCACGACCGCGACCGAGGACGGCAAGGAACTCGGCGTCGTGTGCGTGGACAAGGAGAGCGGCAAAATTTTGCAGGACAAAATTCTGTTCCGCGTCGAGAACCCGCAGTTCTGCCACAAGTTCAATTCCTACGCCTCGCCGACGCCGGTGATCGAGGACGGGCGCGTCTATGTCACCTTTGGCTCGCCCGGCACGGCGTGCCTCTACACGAAGACCGGCGCGAAGATTTGGGAGCGCACGGATTTCGTCTGCAACCATTTCCGCGGCGCGGGTTCGTCGCCGATTTTATTCGGCGATTTGCTCATCATGAACTTCGATGGCAGCGACCACCAATTCATCGTCGCGCTCGACAAAAAGACCGGCAAGACCGCGTGGCAGACGACGCGCGGGATCGATTATCAGGATCTCGACGCCTCGGGAAAACCGAAGGCGGACGGCGATTTTCGGAAGGCATTTTCCACGCCGAATATCGTCATGGTAAACGGCAAGCCGGTGCTGTTGAGCAGCGGCGCAAAGGCGCACTACGGCTACGACCCGCTCACCGGCAAGGAACTCTGGCGCGTCGAGGAACGCGGGCAGCACAGCGCGAGTTCGCGTCCGATCACCGGCTTCGGTCTCGCATTTTTCACCACCGGATTTTCCAAGGGACAACTGCTCGCGGTCAAGCTCGGCGGCAGCGGCGTGCTCGACCCATCGCAAGTCGCGTGGCGCGGCGAGCGCAACATCGCCAACAAACCGTCGCTGCTGCTCCTCGACGATTTGCTTTACATGATCGACGACGGCGGCATCGCGAGTTGCCTCGAGGCGAAGACGGGCAAGGAAGTCTGGCGGCAGCGCGTGCCGGGAAATTATTCCGCGTCGCCGATCTACGCCGACGGGCGCATTTATTTGTGCAGCGAACACGGCGAAGTCATCGGGCTTGCGCCGGGACGCGAGTTCAAAATCGTCGCGCAAAACAAATTCGACGACGGCTTCATGGCCGCCCCCGCAGTCTCCGGCAAAGCCCTTTTCCTGCGCTCGAAGACCGCGCTTTACCGCGTGGAAAAGTGAGCGTGTCTTTTGGTCAACCAATCTGGGCGCATGCAGATGCTCTTTTGCCCGGTGCGAGGTGTCTGCCGATACGAGTCACACTCGGTGCGTGTCGGGCACGGGCCATAAAATCACCACGTCTGACTGCGGGTGCGGTAGGCGCGTGAAAAGCGGTCGGAGGCGGTCAAGCCGGTGCGCAGGCCAAGGCGGCGACGTTTCGCGAAGGGGAGGTTTGGCTGGACGCGGCGGAGCATCGGGTCGGTTTCAAATTCGCGCCAGACGGTTTCCAGTTCCGCCTGCGGCAGACCGTAGGCTTCGGCGACGCAGGCATCGACGGCATCGAGCACTTCCTCCAACGCGGAGGCGCCGCTCTCGCCGGTGAGCTGCGCGGCAATGTCGCGCCAGTCACCGAGCGTTTCGGGTGGTGGGATTGGGAGATCGAGGAGCGCAGCGAGCCGCAGGCTTTCGCCGGGGTGCAGGAGCAGACCTTCGACAAACGCGGCGGCGAGTTCGCAGTCGTTGAACGCGGCCCATTTCTCCACGTCGTCGCCGGTTTGGATGATCCACTGGCCGTCGAGTTCGGTCGTCGCGGGCACGCCGATCTCGCACGCTTCGCTGCCTTGCAGCGCGGGGCACCAGTCCACGCGCAAATCGACGCTGCCATGCAAGCGCTCGCGGACGGTGGTCGCGCCGAATGTGGCGAGCCGGTCGCGCAATACCTGTTCGGTCTGGTGAAGCTGCTGGCAGGCGGCGAGGAAACGCGTGCGCAGGGCCAGCAACTGAGGTGCAAATTCGAGCAGCCGATCCGTCCACGGCAGGCGACGCACGGTGCTGACGTAAACATTGGCCCGCGCCCGGAAGAGCACTGCTTCGCGATGCCCAATCGCCCAGACGTACTGATAGAGCCTTGAGAGAACGAGCAGGTCGAAAGGGAAATCTGAAAGACGATCCTCGGGAAAAAACAAACTCGCCGTGTTGAGCAAGATCAATTCGCGGGGATCGAACGGCGCGCAATAAAGCGCCGGCGCGATGCGGTGAAACGCGAAACCTTTTACCGGCAAAATGTCCGCGAACCGCCACAAGCTGGAGTCGTCCATCTGCAACACATTGATGTGTGTTTCCACCGGCTCGCCTTCGATCGCGCCAGCCGAGATGTGTTCGCCTTTGAACACGGGCAAACCGCCCTCGCTTGCCTCGAGTCCCTGCCCGCGAAAGGCCGCGCCCATCCGGATCATCGTCTCCTGCTCCCAGCGCAAATTGTCCGCATCATCGTCCGGCTGCTCGCGCGCCCATTGCACGATGCGGCCGCCGCGTTTGCCCACGAAAAACCGCTGGGCGATGTCGCCGAAAGTCTGTCCGGTAAAACGATCGAGAATCTTTTTGCGCCCCGGCGTCAGCCGCGTGAGCCAGCGCCCGTCTTTGCTGAATAAATCCGCGCAGGGCAGCTCGACGACCGGCGCCGATTCGAGATCGAAGCGGACGT
>JANXWU010000342.1 GCA_025350985.1 Spartobacteria bacterium
TTCGTGAAGCTGCCGCAGATGGCGCCGATGGAGGCGATTGAGGGGAAAAGCGAGACGCCGCAGGCGCCGATGAAGCCCATCACGGCGCTCGACAAAATCATCGTCGCGTTTGCGGGGCCGCTGTTTAGTTTTGCGCTCGCCGCGTTTTTTGCGGTGATCGTTTCCATCATCGGACGCCCGCTGGGCGAGGCCGAAGGGACGCGGACGATCGGTTACGTCCTGGAGAAATCGCCCGCGGAAAAAGCGGGGCTCAAAGCTGGCGACGAAATCCTGGAAGTGGACGGCCAACCCGTCACGCGCTGGGCGGGCATGGGCAAAGACAGCATCATCTGGCGCATCGTGCGCAGCGAAGGCTCCACGATCCCGGTGAAGGTGAAACGCGCGGGAAAAGAGGTGGCCCTGGAGGCGACTCCCGAGATTCCAGACAACAGCATTTTCGAGCGTAAGAACCTCCGGCAGCTTGGCATTACGCCGGCATTCACGCCGATGATCGCCAAGGTCATCCCTGGAAGTGCCGCGCAAAAGGCCGGCTTGAAGGCGAACGATTTGATCACGGAAGTGAACGGCAAAAAACTGCTGAACCTGCTCGATCTCGACGGCTACGTGAAAGATCACCCGACGGAAGCGGTGACGCTCACCGTGCTGCGCGACAGTCAAAAACTGGCGGTGCCTTTCAGCGTGCGCGGCGCAAAAGTCGGCACCGTCGTCAAAAATGGTCCGGCCCAAACCGCCGGTCTGCAAAAGGGCGACACGATCCTGACCGCCAATGGCCAGGAAGTTCCTAACGCGGAATGGATGACGGATTTCATCGCCAAAAGCAAAGGCGAGACGCTCACGCTGGGCGTGCAGCGCGGCGGTGAGAAAATGGAAATAAAAGTCACGCCGGTGGTGCCGCTCAGCGGCTCGACGGATCCGAAAATCGGCTTGGGCTGGGATCGCAACGAAGGCATTCAGTGGGACGAAATCGGCCTCGCGACGATTCGCAATCCCTCGGTCTCCGAGCAGCTTCGCACCGGCGTCATGTCGATCGTCGATACACTCGGCGCGCTCTTTTCCCACAAGTCCGACGTAAAGCTCCAGCACCTGAGCGGGCCCGTGATGATCGGGCGGCTTTACTACCACATGTTCCAGAGCAAGGAAGGCTGGCGGATGGCGTTGTGGTTCAGCGTTATTTTTAACGTGAACCTCGCGATGCTAAACCTGCTGCCCGTGCCGGTGCTCGATGGCGGGCACATCACTCTGGCGCTCGTCGAAGCCGTGCGGCGGAAACCGGTGAACTTCAAAATGCTCGAAATCATCCAGACCGCCTGCGCCGTGCTGCTGATCGGTTTCATGATCTACATCGCGTTTTTCGACCTTTCCGACCTGTTTGGTTTTCGCGGCAAGAACGAGGAGTTGAAATTCGCGAAGCCTGAAGCAGTTGCAAAATGAGCGAAGCGTTGGGCTAAAAATAATCGTATTTTGCGAGCAAAGAAGATTGAGGTTCGCCAGTCGCCAAAAGAATTGTCATAAATTAAATCATCCAAAGTTTCGCGCGATGAATGCCCAAGAAATTAGAAATTTATACGAGGCGACACCTTTTCAGCCGTTCGAGGTGATATTGCCAAACGGCTCGGCCGTCCTCGTCGATCATCCGGAATTCATGTCGTTCTCGCGGGATTTTCGGACCGTTTATATTTCCAAACTGAACGGCGGTGCGCATCACATCGACGTGAAATTGATTACCGCTCTCAATTTTCCTCCATCGCGTTCCGGCAAGCGCTCGAACAAGAAAAAGTGAGCCTCCGCTACTGCGAAAATCCGTTCGTTTACCAGCGCCGCGCCACGCGCGAAGTGCGCGTCGGCACCGTCGGCGTCGGCGGCGAAAACCCGATTCGCGTCCAGTCGATGATCACCTGCGACACGATGGACACGGAGGCGTCCATCCAGCAGACGCTCGATCTCGCGAACGTCGGCTGTGAAATCGTCCGCATCACCGCGCCGACGGTGAAGGACGCGGCGAATTTGCAGCACATCGTCGCCGGTTTGCGCGGGCGCGGCTGCGCCGTGCCGATTGTCGCCGACATTCATTTTAAACCCGAAGCCGCGATGGAGGCTGCGAAGTGGGTCGAGAAAGTGCGCGTGAATCCCGGCAATTACGCCGACTCGAAAAAATTCGCGGTGAAGGAATACACCGACGACCAATACGCCGCGGAACTCGACCGCATCCGCGAGCGCTTTTCGCCGCTGGTGAAATTTTCCAAAGAACACGGACGCGCGATGCGCATCGGCACGAACCACGGCTCGCTCAGCGACCGGATCATGAATCGCTACGGCGACTCGCCGCTCGGCATGGTGGAGAGCGCGCTGGAATTCGCCCGCATCGCGCGCGACCTCGGTTATCACGATTTCATTTTCTCGATGAAGTCGAGCAACCCCAAGGTGATGATCGAAGCGTATCGCCTGCTCGTCGCGCGGTTGAATGAGGAGGAGGCGAAGGATTTGGGATTTCCGATTTCGGATTTCGGATTGGCGCGCGCCGGAACGACTGCGCCGGCCGTTGGTGAAATCAGAAATCAGAAATCAGAAATCAGAAATTCCTCCTGGCTTTATCCGATCCATCTGGGCGTGACGGAAGCCGGTGACGGCGAAGACGGCCGCATCAAAAGTGCTATCGGCATCGGCTCACTTTTGAACGACGGCATCGGCGACACGGTCCGCGTCTCGCTGACCGAGGACAGCGTGCATGAGATTCCGGTCGCGCAGGCGCTGGTCGCGCCGTTTGCTAAAAGTGGCGCAAGCTTCCAGCTTGCAACCAACGAATCGCAAGCCGGAGGCTTGCGCTACAATCTCTCCTACGACCCTTTTTCGTATCGCCGGCGTGAGACAGCGCGCGTCGAGATCAATGGCGTCGCGCTGGGCGGCGAAGAGACGATTCGCGTTTTCACGGCTCAGGAAAAATGGGATGCGCTCGCGCACAAGCTCGACACACTTGGCGATTATCGACCGGAGATCGTCGTCGAAAAATCCGGCGTGATCGCCGTCGATCCGCGCGAAGAAATCGCCATCGCACAAATCAACGCCTCGCCCGAGCCCCAGTTGGTCACCCTCGCCGATGGGCTCGATCTTCCAGTCATCGCCGCTTTTCGGCTGCTCGCGGCGCGGCTGGAGGAGCGGCATCCGATTTTGCTGAAAGACACCCTCGATTGCGGATTGCGGAATGCGGAATGCGGAATGGATTTCGTCGAGAAACTTTTGATCGCCGCCAAGCGCGTTGGCTCGTTGCTTTGCGACGGGATCGGGGACGCCGTTTTGATCCAGGGAGAAAACGCGCCCGGCCAGTCGTTGCGGCTCGCCTACAACATCCTGCAAGCCGCGGGCACGCGCATTTTCAAAACCGATTACGTCGCCTGCCCGTCGTGTGGGCGGACGCTGTTCAACCTGCAAACCACGACGGCAAAAATCAAAGCCGCGACCTCGCATTTGAAAGGCGTGAAGATCGCAATCATGGGCTGCATCGTGAACGGGCCCGGCGAAATGGCGGACGCCGATTTCGGTTACGTCGGCGGCGCGCCGGGCAAGGTCAATCTCTACGTCGGGAAGAAGGCGGTGAAGTTCAACATCCCCGAGACGGAAGCGGTGGATCGACTCCAAGACTTGATCCGCGAGCACGGCAAGTGGGTCGAGCCAGCGCCCGTCGTGGCGGCGGTTTAGTCCGGCGTGAAAGCCAGGGGAAGTTCGCGGCTTCGGATGAGGTTAAGGGAAATTCCACGCAACTTCCCGCTGACCAACCAGGAACGCTGGGCCATTGCCGCCTTGCTGGTTTCACTCGCCCTTGGATTATTCGTGAAGCAGCAACGCCAATCCCATCGAGCTGCTCACCCGGCCGTCCAGTCCACCCCGACCCCTTCGCTGCGAGCGAAGAGTCTGTACATAAAATAAGAATTTCCGCCCCGCCCGAGCGACGCGAGGCACGATTTTGAGGGCGTGAGTATTTGAAAAACCGCGCGAGCAGCACAGTGCTCGCCGGCGATTCTTTGAAGTCGAAGATCTGAATGATGTCCCCCGCCAAAAGCAAAAGCGCCGCCACCGATGCCCTCGTAGGGTTGTGGAGCGTCGCGCTGATCGCGTTCGTCATTGCCACGCTTTTCTTCGCGCGCGAAGTGCTCATCCCGATTGCGCTCGCGGCATTGCTCACGTTTTTGCTTTCCCCGCTGGTGACCCGGCTG
>JANXWU010000375.1 GCA_025350985.1 Spartobacteria bacterium
ATTGTTTTACAAAACGATAATTATTGATTGTAGCCGGAAGTCTCGACCGTTGTAGCGGTAGGTCAGCTTCTCGTGGTCGAAGCCAAGCAGTTGCAAAATGGTCGCGTGCAGGTCGTGGACGTGCATTTTGTTTTCGACCACGTCGTAGCCGAACTCGTCGGTCGCGCCGTACGCCTGCCCGCCCTTGACGCCGCCGCCAGCCATCCACGCGCACATCGCCTTGTTGTGGTGATCGCGTCCGGGTTCGCCGCGCGCGCCGCGGTCGTGGCGCGGAGTCCGGCCAAACTCGCCACCCCAAACGACGAGCGTGTCTTCGAGCATTCCGCGCTGTTTCAAATCCTTCAAAAGCGCGCCGATCGGTTGATCCACCAACTGCGCCTGCTTTGTCAACGCGCCTTTAACATCCGTGTGATGATCCCACCCGCCCGCCCAGACTTGGACGAAACGCACGCCGTGCTCCACCAGCCGCCGCGCGACCAGCATCCGGCGTCCGACTTCGCTGTCGCCGTACATTTCGCGGATGTTCTGCGGCTCTTGCGCCACGTTGAAAACGTCCGTCGCCTCGGTCTGCATTTTGAACGCCAGCTCGAACGATTGAATGCGCGCATCCAGCGCGGCTTCGTGTTTCATCGAGTCCGAATGCAGCTCGTTGAGGCGTTTCAACAAATCGAGCTGCTCGCGCTGTTGCGGCAGCGTGGCGTAATGGCTGCGGATGTTCTCGATGATCTTTTCCGCCGGCGCGCTCACGTTGCTCACGACCGTGCCTTGATACGCCCCCGGCAAAAACGCCGACCGCCAGTTCGCCGCGCCGCCCAGCCCGCCGCCGAGCGCGATGAAGCCGGGCAGATTTTGATTCTCGGTGCCGAGCCCGTAGAGCGCCCACGAGCCCATCGACGGCTTCACCAGCCGCCCCGAGCCGGTGTGCATCATCAGCGTCGCAAACTCATGCGACGGGATGTCCGTGTGCAGCGAGCGGATGACCGCGATGTCGTCGATGCTCTCGCCGATTTTTGGAAAAAGCTCGCTGACCTCGACCCCCGACTTGCCCTTTTTGTGAAACTTAAACTGCGACGGCAGCGGCTGCCCGCCGATGAGGCTCACGTCCTTGCCCGCGTGACTCGCCATCTCCGGCTTCGGATCCCAAGTGTCGATGTGCGACGGCCCGCCCGGCGCGAAAATGTGGATGACGCGCTTGGCCTTGCCGGGAAACGGCGGCGAATGCGGCGCGAGCGGCGACAGATTCGCGGCGGCGCGGGCGTCCTGACCGAGCATCGGCCCGAGCAAACCGGCGAGGCTGAGCGCGCCGAAGCCCATGCCGAAACGGTTGAGGAATTGACGCCGGGTGACGCAGAAGTCGTCGGCGCAGGGAAGGTGTTGGTTGATGTCCATGGGAGGGGAGGAGTGGTAACTGTTAAAAAATGCCGCGCGCGCGGGCTTCCTTAGCCTGAATAATCAGGCTGCGTCCCGACCACGGCCCTGTCGTTCGCGTCCTTCCAGAAACTTCTCACCGGACAATCACTCTCCACAACGCATCCACCCCGAGCGTCACCATTAACCCGCACAATCCGACGATCGTCTCCGTCACCGTCCAAGTCCGCAGCGTCTGACTCACCGTCAAACCCAGGCAGTCCTTCACGATCCAAAAACCGCTGTCGTTCAGGTGCGAGAGAAACAGCGAGCCGCAGCCGATGGCGATGATCAGCAGCTCGATGTTCACCTCCGGGTGCGCCGCCGCCACCGGCACGAGCAGGTCGGACGTGACGGTGATCGCCACCGTCGCCGAGCCCGTGGCCACGCGGATGAACGCCGACACCAGCCAGCCGTAAAGCAGCGGCGAAAGGTGCGCCATTTTCACCAACTCCCCGAGCGTCTGCGCCACGCCGCTGTCTGCCAGCACGCGCGCAAAACCGCCGCCGCCGCCGACGATCAGCAGCGTCATCCCGACCGACGCGACGCTGACTTCGGTGAATTTCAAAAGCTCCTGCGCGCCGTAGCCGCAACGCCGCCCGAGCGTCCAGGTGGCAAAAATCACCGACGCCAGCATCGCGATGGCCGGCGTGCCGATGAACAGCCCGGCCCGCCCGAGAGTCGTGTCTCGGAAATGCAGCAACTCGACCAGCGTCGCGACGAGCATCAGCAAAACCGGGAGCAGGATGGTGAGCAGAGTCAGCCCAAAACCCGGCAGGCAAAAGCCTTCGCGGACGACGCCCATTTTTTGCGCAATCTCCGGCGGATTTGCCGTCACGCGCTTCACGGCCAACCGCGCGAACAGCGGCCCCGCCACCGCCGCCGTCGGGATGCCGATGAGAAAACCCCAGAGCAAAACCTTGCCCATGTTCGCGTGCAGTTTCGCAATCGCCGTGACCGGGCCGGGATGCGGCGGCATCAGCCCGTGCATCACCGACAGAAAGGAAAGCAGCGGAATCGCCAGCAGCAAAAAAGGCCGCTTCGTCTCGCGGGTGAGCGTCAGCAAAATCGGCAGCAGCAGCAGCAGCCCGACAGCAAACCAAGTCGTCAGACCGACCACCAAGGCCAGCGCGATGATGCACAACCCAACCCGCTGCGGACCGAAGAATTGGTTGAATCTTTTCGCCAAAACTTCCGCGCCACCGGACTCCGCGAGCAGCTTCCCGAGCATCACGCCGAGCGCGATCACCGCCGCCGTGCTGCCGAGCGTTCTGCCCAGCCCGGTCTGGAAAGAATCGATCACATCGAGCATCGTCAACGCGCGCACCGGCGCACCGGGCACCGCGATTTTCACCCCCGTCGCGACCGCCCCCATCCCCACCAGCAGCGAGGCGAGCGCGAGCGCGATGAACGCATTCACTTTCCAGCGCGTGACCAGCAGCACCAGCAGCCCGATGGCGCAAAACGCGAGGACGAGGAGAAACCAATCGCTGGAGGTCACGTCGCTTTGTCTCGCGCAAAGACCCGCCGACGCCAAGTGTTTTCCTAGAGGACAGCCCCAAAAACAAATGTTCCAAAGCCGCCGCCCTGGGAGCGCACGCGCCCTCGCGTGCTGTTTCCGGCGACCCCGCCGGAAACCTCTTCGACGCAGAGCTAAAGTGGTGAAAGGGAGAACGGCGCGTTTGGAAAAAAGTCGTCCGCGAGGGCGCGAACGACAGCACGCGAGGGCGCGTGCGCTCCCGCTGCCGCATCGCGAAGCACTTCTTAAATCCTAAATCCTAAATTCTAAATCCTAAATCCTAAATCCTAACTCTCAGGGCACGATCTTCGTGGCCGGATCGCTCCACGGGCCGGGGCTTTTGCGGCCGAGCGCGCGCACGCGCACCCACTGGCGCGAACCGCTGGTGAAACCGCCCAGCGTCCCCTTCGTCTGCTGGACCGGCTGCTGATAGCTCACCCAGCTTGACGCATCGTTCGGATTGGCCGTCGTCTGCCGCTCGTAACCCGTCGCGCCCTGCACCCGGTCGTGGTGATAATCCAGCTCCCCGTCGTGGTCGCCGGCCGTGACGCTGAAATTGTGCACCTGCGCGAGCTCGCCCGGCGCCGGCGGCGGCGTCACCCCGTCGCCCGTCGGCACAAACCCCGTGGTGCTCAGCGCAGCCGCTTCACCCTTCGAGAGCGCCTCGACCGTTCGGGCCATTTGCTCGACCGCACCCGTCCAGTCATCCATCAACGCCGTCCGTGCCAGACGCGCCGTCTTCAATTGATCCTCCAGCACTTTCACCTCATCCACCTTCGCCTTCACCGCATCGAACGCCGCCGTGTAAGCGGTGTAATCCGCGTTCGGCAGCGTCAGCAACGGATTGCTGGCGAGGTTGTCTTTGACCGTTTGCCCGAAAGTAATGCGCTCGGGCAGACTCAT
>JANXWU010000408.1 GCA_025350985.1 Spartobacteria bacterium
ATACATGACCGGCGGCAAAGTCGTCGTGCTCGGTAAGACCGGGCGCAACTTCGCGGCGGGCATGTCGGGCGGCGTCGCCTACATCCTCGACGAAGCCGGCGACTTCGCGACGCGCTGCAACATGCAAATGGTCGCGTTGGAAAAAATGGAGACCGACGAAGCGGAGGAAATCCACGCGCTCATCAAACGCCACGCCGATTACACCAAGAGCCAGAAGGCGTTCAAAGTCCTCGCGCTCTGGGAGGAGATGGTGCCGAAGTTCGTGAAAGTGATGCCGAAGGATTACAAGCGCGTGCTGCAGGCGCTGAAGAAAGCGCAGCAAGACGGACTCAGCGGCGACGACGCGCTGAACGCGGCCTTTGAAGCCAACGCCCGCGACGTGGCGCGCATCGGCGGCGGCTAACTCAATGCAAAGGCGCATCAAACTAAACGCAGAGGCGCGAAGAACGCAGAGGATCGCAGAGGATTATTTGAAATCTTTACCTCCAATTTTCCTCTGCGTGCCTCCGCGAATCTCTGCGTCTCTGCGTTAAAAAAATCCAGCAATGCACGAAAACGAAATATCAGAAGCGGTGATTGGTGCCGCGATTGAGGTGCATCGCCATCTCGGACCGGGCTTGCTTGAATCCGTTTACGAACAAGCGCTTTGTCACGAACTGCATTTGCGCTCATTGAATTTTAAACGCCAGCAGAGCGTTCCGATTTCCTACAAAGGTATCAAGCTCGCCACGGATCTGCGGCTTGATTTACTCGTCGAAGAAAAAGTCATTGTTGATCTCAAGGCCAAGGAGCAGCTCTCGCTGATCGATAAGCCGCAACTCCTGACCTATCTCCGACTCTCCGATTTGCGTCTTGGCTTAATCATCAACTTTCATAGCGCGGTGCTAAAAAGTGGAATTGCTCGTGTCGTCAATAACCTGTCAGCAGAACCTTCAGTTTAAAATGGAGATATGAAATTTAACGCAGAGGCGCAAAGAACGCAGAGGATCGCAGTGGATTATTTGAATTCTTTACCTCCAATTTTCCTCTGCGTGCCTCCGCGAATCTCTGCGTCTCTGCGTTAAAATTTAAGTCACCGAATATGGGAAAACCAACCGGCTTCATCGAATATCTCCGAGAACTGCCCGCCGACCGCGCGCCGCTCGAACGCGTCCGCGACTGGGGCGAGTTTCATTTTCACATGCCGGAGGACAAGCTCCGCACGCAGGGCGCGCGCTGCATGGATTGCGGCGTTCCGTTCTGCCACACCGGCACGCTCATCAGCGGCATGGCGAGCGGCTGCCCGGTCAATAACCTCATCCCGGAATGGAACGACCTCGTCTATCGCGGCCTGTGGAAGGAAGCGCTGGAGCGGCTGCACAAGACGAACAACTTCCCCGAGTTCACCGGCCGCGTCTGCCCTGCGCCGTGCGAAGGCTCGTGCGTGCTCGGCATTAACGAACCACCGGTGACGATCAAGAACATCGAGGTCTCGATCATCGACAAAGGCTGGGACGAAGGCTGGGTCAAACCCGAACCGCCAAAAGTTCGCACCGACAAAAAAATCGCCGTCATCGGCAGCGGACCGGCTGGACTTTGCGCCGCCGCGCAACTCAACAAAGCCGGGCACACCGTCACCGTTTTTGAGCGCGCGGATCGACCCGGTGGATTGCTCATGTACGGCATCCCGAACATGAAGCTCGATAAAAAGGAAGTCGTGCTGCGCCGCATCGAGCAGCTTGAAGCCGAGGGCATCACGTTCCAGTGCAACACCGAAGTCGGCGTGAATTTCCCTGCCGAAAATCTGTTGAAGGAATTCGACGCCGTCGTGATCTGCACCGGCGCCACCAAGCCGCGCGACCTGCCGATCGAAGGCCGCCCGTTGAAGGGAATTCACTTCGCAATGGAATTTCTGACCGCGAACACGAAGGCCGTTCTCGACCATCACAAGAACGGCAGCTTCATTTCCGCCGAGGGAAAAGATGTCGTCATCATCGGCGGCGGCGACACCGGCACCGATTGCATGGGCACGTCGATCCGCCACGGCTGCAAGTCGCTGGTGCAGGTGGAAATTTTGCCAAAGCCGCCGCTGGATCGGGCAAAAGACAACCCATGGACGGAATGGCCGAAGGTTTACAAACTCGATTACGGGCAGGAGGAAGTCGCCGCGAAATTCGGCGACGACCCGCGTGTTTATGTCACCACCGCGACGAAATTCGAGGGCGATGAAAACGGCCATGTGAAAGCTGTCCACACGGTGCAGGTCGAGTGGACGAAAAACGAGAAAGGCCAGTTCATCCCGAAAAGTATTCCGGGCACGGAAAAAGTTTTGCCCGCGCAACTCGTCCTGCTCGCGATGGGTTTTCTTGGACCGGAGCAACCGTTGCTCGATTCGCTGGGCGTCGAGCGCGATCCGCGGAGCAATGTCAAAGCCGAGTTTGAAAAATACTCGACGAGCATTCCCGGTGTGTTTGCGGCGGGTGATTGCCGGCGCGGCCAAAGCCTCGTCGTGTGGGCCTTCAACGAAGGCCGCGGCGCGGCGCGGGAGTGCGACCGCTGGCTGATGGGAGCCACCGATTTGCCGTAGGATTTCCGGCCTTTTGCTTTCCGGTTTTATTTAGAATTATTCTTGATAAGGGTTTGTGCGCACGTTAGTTTTCAGGGCCGTGCGAAAGCAAAACGATCCAAAATCCTGCGACGAAGCGATCCATGAAAATGGATTCCGCTTCACGGCGCAGCGGCGTCAGGTCTATGACGCGATCATGGCGCGGCGCGACCACCCGACGGCGGTCGAAGTCTTCATGCGGGTGAAAGAAAAGATGCCCTCGATTTCACTCGCGACCGTTTACAATACGTTGGAAACCCTGACGGAATGCGGGCTGGTAAAGCATGTGCATCGCGACCGGGAGTCGTCGCGCTATTGCCCGAACCTCCAGCCGCACGGCCATTTTTTCTGTGACAAATGCGGCGTGGTCTTCGACGTGCCGCAGCGCACCAACGCCAAAGTCGATGAAGTCTGGGCCGTGCCGCGCCGGGCCGTCGTTGTCCATCGCGAGGTGTCGTTTCGCGGTCTTTGCCCGGATTGCGCCTCGCAAAAGAAACTGTCCTCGAAGCTCTCAGGAAAGCAGGAAGGCAGGAAACTGAAATCCCGTTCCTGACTTCCTGCTTTCCTGAAAAATTAAGATTTATGAACGCACTTGAGATCAAAAATTTGCGCGCCAGCATCGGCGAGCGCGAGATCGTCCGCGGGCTTTCGCTCGAAGTTCCGAAGGGCGAAGTCCACGCGATCATGGGGCCGAACGGCTCCGGCAAAAGCACGCTCGCGAAAGTCATCGGCGGCCACCCTGATTACGCGGTCACGTCCGGCGAAGTGCTGATGGACGGTTTGAATGTGCTTGATCTCGAACCCGACGACCGCGCCCGGCGGGGACTTTTTCTAGCCTTCCAATACCCGATGGAAATTCCCGGTGTGACGATTGCGAACTTCCTGCGCGCGGCGGTACAGGCGCGTCTGCCCGAGGGCGAGGAAATCGAGGCGACCGAATATTACGCCGAGCTTTACCAGAAAATGGACGCGCTCGAAATGCCGCGAAACTTCACTTCGCGCTCCGTCAACGAAGGCTTCTCGGGCGGCGAAAAGAAGCGCTGCGAAATTTTGCAAATGGCGATGTTGAACCCGAAATACGCCATCCTCGACGAAACCGATTCCGGCCTCGACATCGACGCGCTGCGAATCGTCTCTGCCGGCGTGAATGCCCTCCGCGGGCCGAACGTCGGCATCCTTTTAATCACCCATTATCAACGGCTGCTCGATTACATCGTGCCCGATTTCGTCCACGTCATGATCGACGGACGCATCGTCCGCAGCGGCGGAAAAGACCTCGCGCTTGAGCTCGAGGAAAAGGGCTACGACTGGATCAAAGAGGAGCTCGCCGAAACCGCGAACGCTTAGAAACAAAGGAGTTAGTTATGGCTACCGAAACAGTTGACCAGATCGACATCGACCGCAGCGTGGGCGATTTCGTTTATCCCGAGCAGCACCAGTATGACGCGGGCACCGGCCTGACGCGCGACACCGTGAACTACATCGCCGACGTAAAAGGCGAGCCGGATTGGATTCGAGAATTTCGCCTCAAAGCGCTCGACGTTTTCGAGAGCAAACCGATGCCGACGCATTGGGCGTCGCACGATCTCGACGCGATTCATTTCGACAAAATCCGCTATTACCTCGCCAACGGCCAGAAGCCGACGCGCTCGTGGGACGAAGTGCCGGACGATGTGAAAAAAACCTTCGAGCGGCTCGGCATCCCGGAGCAGGAACGCAAATTTCTCGCGGGCGTCGAGGCGCAGTTCGACAGCGAGGCGGTTTATTCCAACATCAAAGCGGCCGTCGGTGAGCAGGGCGTGATTTTTATGGGATCGACGGACGGGCTGATGAAGCACCCGGAGATTTTCCGCAAGTGGTTCGGCAAAGTCATCCCGACCGGCGACAACAAATTCAGCGCGCTCAACAGCGCCGTGTTCAGCGGCGGCTCGTTCATTTATGTGCCGCCGGGCGTGAAGGTGAAGCATCCGTTGCAGGCCTACTTCCGCATCAACGCCGAGAACTTCGGGCAGTTCGAGCGCACGCTCATCATCGCCGACGAGGGCAGCGAAGTGATGTACATGGAAGGCTGCACCGCGCCGAAATTCGAGACGGCCACACTGCACTCCGCAGTTGTCGAACTCGTCGCGATGAAGGGTGCAAAAATCCAATACGTGACCGTGCAGAACTGGAGTGCGAACGTTTTCAACCTCGTCACCAAACGCGCGCTCGCGCACGAGGAAGCAGAGGTGAAATGGATCGACTGCAACATCGGATCGCGGCTCACGATGAAATATCCGGGCGTCGTTTTGAAAGGACGCAAAGCGCGCGGCGAAGTGATCTCGATCGCGCTCGCCAGCAACGGCCAGCACCAGGACACAGGCGCGAAAATGATCCACGCCGCCGATGAGACGACCAGCAACATCATTTCAAAAAGCATCAGCGTCGGCACCGGTCGCTCGACTTATCGCGGACTTGTCCATGTGCCGAAGCACCTCAAGGGTTGCAAGAACAACTCCGTGTGCGACGCGCTGCTGATCAACTCG
>JANXWU010000434.1 GCA_025350985.1 Spartobacteria bacterium
GGGCCGTTGTCCACGTCGAGCAGGATCGCGTCAAAGCCAGTCGCTGCCGTTTTGCCCGCTCGCGCGATGACGTGGAAAACGTCCTCGGTCAGCACCTTCACGCGCGGGTCGTCAAGCAGCGCGCCGTTTACTTTTCGTAAAAATTCCCGATTCCACGCGACGACCTCGGGCAGCAACTCTGCAACCCAAACCTCCGCGCCGCGGCCAACGCGCGCCAGCACCGCCCGCAAGGAAAAGCCAAACCCAAGCCCGCCGATCAACACGCGCGGTTTGTGCCGCTCCGGCAGATTCGCGCAGGCCACTTCGCCGAGCAGCAGTTCGGAGACGGTTGAAGTCGTGCTCATCAACTCGCGCCCGTCGAGCTTCAGGTGCCACTCGCCGTCGTGTTCATGCAACGAAAGCCGCGCCCCATCCGGCGCGTGCGTCTGGGCGATGGTGCGAAATGGTTTCATGCAAGGCGCGGCAAAATCTCCTAGTTAGAGCATGTCGGAAAAGTCGAATTTGGAAGCCATGAAGCCATGAAAAAAGAGTCTGAAAATTCCGGTCTTCCTGGGTTCATGGCTTCCAATTTCTTCCAAATGTCGCGCGCTCATCACTCATAAGAAGACTCTTTCGACATGCTCTTAGCCAAAGATGAACACGGATGAAACACAGATTGCGGAGAACATTCCCGATCCAGCGGTGAAAAGCTGTGCTTACCCGTGCTGGATTTTTCGCGGCACGTCTGGAGCACCCGCGCTTCCACACGGCCAAGCTTGCGTCGCCCGCGATTTTTCCAGAGAACTAAAACGTCATGAATGTCTCCCCGGCTGCTCCCACCATCGCCTCGCACGACATTGACCGGCTGCTGGGCGCGGCGCATGACGATCCGTTTGCGGTGCTCGGGATGCACCCGGCTGGAGAACGGCTGGTGGTGCGGGTTTTCAGGCCGGACGCGCGCGGGGTGACGGTGCGCGACGCGCAAAATCCGCAGCGCGAGTTTCCCGCCGCGGCTGTGCGCGATGGATTTTTTGAAGCGGCGCTGCCGGAGAAAACGGAGCCGTTCGCCTACGTCCTCCAGTTCACCGCGCACAACGGAGACTCGTGGACGGCGAGCGATCCGTATTCGTTTGGCGCGATTCTCGGCCCGGTCGATTTGCATCTTTTCCACGAGGGCAACCACTGGGAAATTTACAAAAAACTCGGCGCGCAAATCATGAAAATCGGCGGCGTGCGCGGGGTGGCGTTTGCGGTGTGGGCGCCGAACGCGCAGCGGGTGAGCGTCGTGGGTGAATTCAACGGCTGGGACGGGCGCACCCATCCGATGCGCAAACTGGTTGGCAGCGGCGTGTGGGAAATTTTCATCCCGGACATCGGCGAAAACGCGCACTACAAATTCGAGATCCGCGGCGCTCACGGGCAGCTCGTTTTGAAAAGCGACCCGTTCGCATTTTACGGGCAGCACGGGATCAATACCGCGTCGCTGGTGTGGGATTTGCGCCGTTACAAATGGAGCGACGATGCGTGGATGCAGAAGCGCCGCGAGACCGAGTGGCAGCGGCAACCGGTGTCGTGCTACGAGGTGCATCTCGGCTCGTGGGCGCGCGTGCCGGAGGAGGGAAATCGCTTCTTGAGCTATCGCGAATTTGCCGACCGGCTGCTCGATTACGTCGTCGAAATGGGCTACACGCACATCGAGCTGATGCCGGTGGCGGAGCATCCGTTCGACGGCTCGTGGGGCTACCAGGTCACCGGGTATTTTGCGCCGACGAGCCGGTTTGGAAACCCGGACGAGTTTCGGCATTTCGTCGATAAATGCCACGAACGCGGCGTCGGCGTGATCGTCGATTGGGTGCCGGGACATTTCCCCAAAGACCCGCACGGCCTCGCTGAATTCGACGGCACCGATCTCTTCGAACACGCCGACCCGCGCAAAGGCGAGCACATGGATTGGGGCACGCTGATCCCCAACTACGGTCGCAACGAAGTGCGCAATTTTTTCATCGCGAACGCGCTCTTCTGGCTCGAGGAATATCACATCGACGGCCTGCGCGTGGATGCGGTGGCGTCGATGCTTTACCTCGACTACTCGCGCAAGGCCGGGGAGTGGATTCCCAACGAGCACGGCGGACGCGAAAATCTTGAGGCCATTTATTTCCTGAAACGCTTCAACGAAGTCTGCTACGAGCGTTTTCCCGGCATCATGACGATCGCCGAGGAATCAACCGCGTGGCCCGGCGTCTCGCGTCCGACGTATCTGGGCGGCCTCGGCTTCGGCTTCAAATGGAACATGGGCTGGATGCACGATTTCCTGACTTACATGCAGAAAGAGCCGGTGCATCGCCGCTTCCATCAGGGCGACATCACGTTCTCGCTCATCTACGCGTTTCACGAGCATTTTGTCCTCGTGCTCAGCCACGACGAAGTCGTCCACGGCAAAGGCTCGCTCATCGGCAAAATGCCCGGCGACGTGTGGCAGAAGTTTGCAAACCTGCGGATGTTTTACGCCTGGATGTACGCGCATCCCGGCAAAAAGCTGCTCTTCCAAGGCGGCGAATTCGGACAGTGGGCGGAATGGGATCATGACCGGTCACTCGACTGGCATCTCTTGGATTCCGGCTTTCACGACGGTCTGCGCCGATTGGTGCAACACCTGAACTGGCTTTACAAAAATGAGCCGGCACTTTTCGAACTGGACGACAGCAACGAGGGCTTCGAGTGGATTGATTTCCACGACTCTAACAACTCGGTCGTGGCCTTTAAACGCAAAGCTCGGGACGGGTCGTTTATTGCTTTCGCCGTCAACGGCACGCCCGTCGTGCGGGAAGCCTATCGGATCGGTGTCAACGGCGAGGGATTTTATCAAGAAATCCTCAACAGCGACGCCCAAACCTACGGGGGCGGAAACGTGGGGAACTGCGGCGGAACATGGGCGGAGCCGATTCCGTGGCAGGGAAAGTCTCATTCACTCCTTTTACGCCTTCCTCCGCTGGCGGTGATCGGTCTGAAAAAAACGTGCTGAAAAAATTTTCAGAATTTTGTTGCTATGATTTTCCACTTCTCGTAAATTGCCGCGCACAAGGAAAAAACATTTGAAAGAAACCCCAATGAAAACTACTAAAAAAAACGCCTTCACGCTCATCGAATTGCTGGTCGTGATCGCCATTATCGCCATTTTGGCCAGCCTCGCTCTACCGGCGTTCGTTGGCGTCATGGAAAAGGCACAACAGTCGAAGGCCATGAGCAACGCCAAGCAAATTGGCCTCGCGCTGAAGAACTTCGCGATTGACTACAACGGCAGTTATCCGCGTTACACGGACCCAATCAAAAAAACTGGCGATCCGACCACCTCGAACGAAATCCTCAAGACACTCATTCCGGATTATTTGGCGGACGAGCAGGTTTTCTCGGTGCCAAAATCAAAGTGGTCCAAGCCCGGCCCAGACGGCAATATCACCACGGATGCTGAAAAGCTGAAACTCGGAGAAAATGCATGGTTTTACCTGGCTGGTCTCAACGACACTTCAAACTCGCGCTGGCCCATTGTCGTTTCCGCGCCCAAAACGGGCTCCGAATCCGACCCTCTGTTTGTGAGCAACGATGCCATTGAAGGCGGCGTGTGGAAGGGCAAAAAAGTCGTTGTCCTCCGTTGCGATGGAAGCTCGAACATCGAAGTCACCGTCGATCCGACCGGCAAAGTCAGCGGCACGGGCGACCGGCACGTCAGGCGTGATGATGATCCCGCCAAAAACGCCCTGAAATACGACAGCGCCGTTGATCCGGCCTGGCTGTCGAAAGATGCGCTCCCGCTCAACCCGATTCCCGGAACCTAGGAAGCCATTCATTCACTGTAAAAAAGCCGCAGCCGCCTCGCGCGTCTGCGGCTTTTTTTACGCTGAATCGAGCTTCAGTGTGAGCCCTTGCCGGTGGCGCCGATTAGGTCTCACCGCTCGGCGAAGCATTGTCGGGCCAAGTCCGATTCTCAGGACGAAAGCATGGCTATGACAATAGCGAATCCGTCCCGGTGATTTTCGGTGCCGTGTTCTGGACCGTGGAATGCACGTTTCCGTCACGCACTTTGGTGACCAAATTGGTGCCTGCGGGCGCGCCCATTACCGACGTCAGAACCTGCCCGCGCTCCGTCATGGTGATGCTGTAGCCACGTTCCAACGTCCACTCCGGCGAGAGGACGCGCAGGAGCGCCGCGGTCCGCCGCAGCCGCGCATCCTTCACGCCGAGACTTCGCACAGCCGCATCATTCATCCGTCGCGAAAGCGCTTTGCTTTCTTGCCGCCGCATCGTCAAAAGTTGATCCGGTCGGTGGCGGCGGATGACCGCGAGTAAATCTGCCAGCCGCCGTCGGCGATCACGCAGGATCGCGCCGAACGCGCGAGCGAGATCAGTCTCCAGAAAATCCACCCACTGTCGTGCCTCGCTGACCCACCGTTTCGGCTCCCGCAAAAGGACGCCGCGCAGGATGAAACCGAGCCGGCTTTTCCATTGCGAAAGCTCGTTCAGCGCGCAGCGTTGGAGTCGCGCTTCGAGTTGGGAAAAATGACGCCGCAACTCCGCGGCATCCGGCGCAATCAACTCCGCCCCCGCGCTCGGAGTGGGAGCCCGCAAATCGGCCACAAAATCGGAAATCGTGAAATCAATCTCGTGCCCGACCGCGGAGACGATGGGAATTTCGGAGGCAAAAATCGCCCGCGCCAAAACCTCCTCATTGAATTCCCACAAATCCTCCGCGCTCCCGCCGCCGCGCGCGACGACGATCACGTCGGGCTTTGGCAAACCCAGTTCCGTCGCACGGTTGAACACGCCCAACGCCGCCGAGATTTCTTCCGCCGCGCCCTCACCCTGCACCCGCACGGGATGAATCACGATTTCCACCCACGGCGCCCGTCGGTGCAAAATGTTCAACATGTCGCGAATGGCCGCGCCCGTGGGCGATGTAATCACACCCACTATTCGTGGAAATTTCGGCAACGCCCTTTTGCGCGCCTGCTCGAACAATCCCTCGGCATCGAGCTTGCGCTTGAGCGCCTCGAACTTCGCCTGCAACAGCCCGGCACCCACCGGCTGCACCATTTCGACAAGAAGTTGATACTGCCCGCGCGCCTCGTAAACCGTCAGCGCCCCGCGTGCCTGCACGCACAAACCGTCTGCGAGTTGCGCCTCCCGGAGCCGCGCCGCTTGGCTCGCAAAGAGCACGCAACTCAATTGCGCGCGCTCATCCTTCAGCGTGAAATATTGATGGCCGGAGGCCTGCCGCCGCAAATTGCAAACTTCGCCCTGCACCCACACACGCCCGATTTCGTCCTCGAGCAGGGAGCGGACGGATCGGGTTATTTCGCTGACCGAGAAAACCTTGGGCGCAGGCGGCTCGGCGGAGGCGAAAAGATCGGGTTGCAAGGGCGTCCGCCGCGGCTCTTTCATCGCCAAGCGCCCTTCACCGATTGCGATTCAGCAACTCCCGCACGTCACCGATCGACATTTTTTTGTCCGTGTTTGGAATTGAGCGATCGACCTTATTTCGCTCCGGCCCGCGGTATTCGCGCACTTCGGTGACCGCGTTGGATTGAAAGGTTTTCCCCGCGTCCCAAGCTTCGCGGGTCACGGCTTTCTTCGAACCAAAAATGTGCCCCAGTCTCGAGAGCCAGTGCGAGCCGTGCGTCGGCGCGTCCTTCGTGGCCACGGCCACATCGGATCCCGCGAACATTTTTGCCCCGAGGAAATCCCGCGTGGATGCCGTCCTCTGCGGCGTGACCTTTTCACCAAAATAAAACGACTTGGTGTTTGCGCCTCGGGTCTGGTTGTAATCCTTGCCGCCGTAAAACGCCTTAGGCTGCATGGGATTTTTTCGCGTTTGATCGGGTTTGAGGATTTGATCGATGCGCGCTTTTTCCACTTGGGCGTCATCAGCACGCAGCACGAAGACCAGGGAAAAAAATAATGCAGCGACAAAAACAAAACGCACGCGCCCACGATGACATAAACCACGTCGCGCGCAATCAAGCTGGGAAAGCGGTAATGGCTCATTTTGAAACGTGATCTGTCATTCTGAGCGCAGTGGAGTTCGCCAGAGCGAACGGAACGCAGTCGAAGAATCTCATGCACTTCCCCATGCACCGCCACGCCGAGAAGGGTTCAAGAGATTCTTCAACTCCGCCAAGCCTTCGCTCAGACTGACAGATCACGTTTCAAACTGAGCCATTTCCGGGAACGCGATCTAGGTTCCCGCCGGCTTCGCCCCTGGCCGGTGCCGCCCCGCTGGCTTGGACGGCGAAGGTTTTGCGGGCGGCGAAGGCGCGGGAGAAGGTGAAGCTTGCGGCGGCACTGGGCTGGAAATGGGCTTGGCGTCGGCATTTGGCGTCTGCGGAGGCTTCGCGACAGGACTCGCGGCGGGAGAAGGCTTGGGGCTGGGAGAGGGTGACGGCGTCGGCTTCGGCTTGATCAGATTTTCCCAAGCGTGCAACTCGCCCGTGTAGCCGCCGAGTTCGTTCAGGAGGAGTTCGCAATGCGTGCGCCACTTTTCCAAGTCGGGAGCCGCCGGCGTTTTCTCCGCCGTGTTGGGAAAGACGAGATAGGTCACTTTGAGCGCGCTGACCGCGCTGTTGGTTGCGCTCGCGGCGACGTTCAGTTTTTTGCCGATGCGCCAGGACGCCTCGCCGAGTTTGTAGTTGGGACCGGCGTCGCCGAGGATCGCGGGATAGATGACATTTTGGTAAACGACGGCGCAATAATCGCCGATGCGCGGCGTGAACGGCGAGTCGCCTTTGCCGACCATCAAGCCCGGCAGCACGATGTACGGATCGGTCGCCGCGACGAGAAAGCTGTGCTTTTTCAAGTCGTCGATTTCGTGCCGCAGTGTTTCCATCCTCGATCGGGTCTCGGACGGAGCCGTGCCGCGGAAAGATTTCTGCAATTGCTGAAGCTGCGCTTCCCGGGTCGCCAGAAAAGGATTCGGCGTCGCAGTGGTCTTCGGCCAGCGGTAGCTCGTGGTCGGCTGGAAATCGACATCCGAGCTGTCCACGCCGGAAACGCGATCGCTGTCGGAGCCATCCGTATCCACATCCATGTCCGACTGGATGAGCAGTGCGCGGCGTTTGGTTTGCGGATGTTCGAGTTCCAGAATCGTCTCGCAATCGAAAAAATCGTGCCGGGAAAGCGGACGGTCGAGTTGGAGCAACTCCGCGCGCAACGTGCGGAGTTTGCGCTGGTAAAGTTCCTCGAAAAAAGCGGAAACGTGCGCGGTCTTGGTCAGCGCTTCGAGACCAGGCAGCAGCTCCGGCAAATGCGGATTGATCGCCGACAACTCGCGCACGCTGGCGTTTGCTTTCGGAACTTTCACCCGCACCGCGACGTGCAGTTGATAGCTGGAGTCGGCGGCGTTTTCGACCGTGGCGGTTTCGCCGGGTTCGGTTTGCAGTTCGGTGTGCAACTCCAGCCCGTTGAGCTTGGCTTTAACGCTGCGGCCTAGAAATAGTTTCCCCGGCACCGAAATGGCGGGCGTGGGCGTGGGTCGCGGAGTTGGCGTGGGCGACGGTTTTACGAGGACAATTTTCGGCGTCGGGGGCCGCACCGGCCAAAGGTAACGACCGCTGCCGAAAGCAAAGGCCAACAGCAACAGCCAAGCGGTCCACCACCAAAAACCGGGACGATCAAGCTGGTCGCGCAAGGCTGGATTTCGCCACGAATTATCGTTTCGCCGCAGTGCGAATTTCATCCAAAGAGCGCGCGCTGCCTCCAGCGCGGCGGCGCGTGAGTGGTGGCCTCAAGAAAAATCGCAGCACAAACATCGGCACGGTACACGCGGCCGCCATCGCCACTGCGAGCAGTAACCCCGGAATCACGCGCGCGGAATCTTTTTCCAATGCGCGCAGTCCGGCTTGCGCCACCCGGGCGAGTGGCATTTTGAAAATCTCCGGCGCGGGCAGAGCCTCTCCGGCTTCCCGTTCAGCCACTTCTCGAAACTCCGTGTCCATCGGACCCGGACACAGCGCGGTCACCCGCACTCCCGTGCCGCGCAACTCCGCGCGCAAACCCTCGGTGAAGCTGGTGACGTAGGCCTTCGTCGCGGAATAAACGGTCATATTCGGCACCGGCACAAAGCCGACAATGGAACTGACATTGAGAATGGCCGCGCGCTTCATTGAGATCATCCCCGGCAGCAAGTGATGCGTGAATTTAGTCAAGGCGAGGATGTTCACGTCGAGGATGCGTTTTACTTTTTCCCATTCGCTTTCGTCGAAAAATCCGTGGTCGCCGAGTCCGGCGTTATTGACCAGCAGATCGATGCGCAGATCGCATTCGCCGAGCCAGCGGAAAAATTCGTGAACCGCCTCGTCGTCGCACAGGTCGAGGCCATAGCAGTAAACGGAAAGCTCCGGATGCGCGCGGGTGAGTTCGTCGCGAAGTTCGTTCAACCGATCAAGTCGGCGCGCGACGAGGACGAGCGCGCGGGCTTCGGGCGCAAGCTGGCGCGCGAACTCGCGCCCTAGCCCAGCCGAGGCTCCGGCGATCAGGGCGGTGCAATGGGTCAGATAGCTCATGGCTGGCGGGGATGCGTGACTGTTTTCAAACAGCGAAACGGGCGTCCTATTCTTACCGGCTGGGTTAGCACTTATCAACGCACAAGCTGGTAATGGCACAGTTTGAAAAAACGCGATCTGTCATTCTGAGCGCAGGCTTGGCGGAGTCGAAGAATCTCTTGAACCATTTTTCGGCGTGCCGATTCACGGGAAAGTGCATGAGATTCTTCGACTTCGTTCCGTTCGCCTGTGGCGAACTCCACTGCGCTCAGAATGACACGTAAAAAAACAGCCCGACTTTTTCGAGTCGGGCTGCGTTCAGTTGAAACAGGATCGGCGGCACCGAAAGGTGGTTCGGCTTATTTCATCAAAAGCAAAGCGCGCGACCGTTTGATTTCGTTCGTGATCTTGCGATGAAGATGCGCGGGCATTCCGGTGACACGACGCGGAAGAATCTTGCCGCTCTCGGTGCAGAATTTCTTGAGGAGATCGGGGTTTTTATAGTCAATCGCCTGGGTATCGATGTCGATGCGACGGCGCGGCATGGGCCGGTTATGTCGGCGCAAATTCGAGCGGCGTTTGGGTGTTTTCGGTTCCATGGTGAGTTAGCGGATTTCGCGATGCAGCGTGTGGCGTTTCAGGTTCGGATTGTATTTTTTCTTCTCGAGCCGGTTCGGCGTGCGAATGCTTTTTTTGTTCCGCGTGCTGGTGTAGCGGGAGGGCGACTGGCCGAGCGCGCGCGCTTCGGTGCATTCGAGGGTGATCAGTTCTTGGGCCATAAGTTATTCCTTGGGTTCTTCCGTCTTTTCTTCCTCTTCGCCTTCCGCTCCATCCTCGTCGTCGGTCAATCCAAAGAGTGAAGTCACCGGCTGACGCGAACGCGAGAGTTTGCGCTCCTTTTCCAGCCGCGACTGGCAATCGACGGTGAAACGCGTGAACGGGATCACTTCCAAACGCGCCTGCGGGATGGGCTTGTTGCAGAGCTCACAGTTTCCGTAGCTGCCGAGGTCGAGGCGCTTGATGGCCTCGTTGATTTCGTAAAGGGCGTCCTGTTCCTGCGAGAGGAGATTGAGCGCGAAATCCCGGTCGTAGGCGTCGCTGCCCGCATCGGCCTGGTGCATCCCGAAGGCCGACGCTTCGCTGCCCTCGGCGCGGGAACGCAGGTTGTCCTTGGCCACGCCAGCCATCGAATCGAGCATCGCATCACGAAGATAGAGCAATCGTTTCTGCTGCTCTTTTAAAAATGGCGTCAGCACGGCCGGCTTCACCGGTTTTGTGGGCTGCAAAAATCGGGAGGACAAACTAACAAAGGCTGGCTTCGTGCTTTTTCCGGCCGCCGCTTTGTCCACCCGAACCGGCTTGTGATTCGTCGAAGAATTTTGGGCCGGTGCCTTCGAGGCTGGCTTGGAAGAAGATTTGACCGCCGGCTTGTGCGAAGGTTTGAGCGCAGGTTTACCCGCCGGTTTTGCCTTGGCGGCAGGCTTTTTCAACGCAGGTTTCGGGGCCTTGGATTTCGCAGTCTTCGCGGATTTGGCAGCTTTGGGCTGGGGTTTCGATTTGTTCGATTTAGCCATGGAGATTCTTTGGAATAACGCTCGCGGGAGCCTCTCCCAAAATTTGAAGGGCGAATACTTAAAGGGTTTCCCCAGTGGGCGCAAGGGGAAATGGCGAACATTTTTTTACCCTGTTTTCCGCCCGTTTTTCAGGAACTTGCGCTCGAATATCGCGTCACGGCGAAGCGCCAAAAAATGCGGGTTCCCGCAACCACCGCCGCGGTGGCGAGGGCGAGTTGCAGCATGCGCGCCGACGGCGATTCAAACGAGCGCGCCAGCAATCGGGCGGGCACATTGGCCACGAGAATGACCGGGATGATCCAACTGAAAACAAACTTAAACCAGCCGCGCCCGAAGATGGCGTCGGGATACCGCGCGATGTTGAAGAGGTTGTAGTAACCGAAGATCAACCCCTGCGCGCGCACGATCCAGAAGCTCAGCGTCGAGAGCGCGAGCATGATGGAATAATGAATGGCGACGCCGAGCGTGACCGCCAGAACGTAGAGCGCGAGGTGGCTTGCCGTCGGGATGACGGAAAGTTTCACGAGCGAAAAAACGACGATCGCGACGCCGACCAGCGCGTTGACCACGTTGTCGAGACCGAACTGCCGCGTGGACACGGCGAACTGCGAATCGACCGGCAGCAGCAGCATGAGGTCGAGCTTCCCGGTGCGGACGAGTTCGGGAAGGTTCGCGACGTTCACGTAAAAAAAAGCCTGGAACAACTGCCCGATAATTTGATGCGTGCCGGTCAGCAGCACGATCTCCCATTTCGACCAGTCGCCGATGCGATCGACGTACTGGAACAGCACTTCGATGAAGACAATTTGTCCGGCGAACCAGAGGAACTCGACCAGCATCCAAAGGAGGAAGTTCGCCTTGAAACTCATTTCGCGAATGAGCGAATTGCGCAGCATGATCCAGTAGATTTCGAGGTAGCGTTTCATCCGCCCACCGCCTGGTAATGCCGCACGCCGCGGCTCCACATCAGCCGCGCGATTCCCCACGTCGCCAGCAGCCATCCCGCCTGAATCGCCAAGCCGCTCCACAGCGCCGCGCCGCGTGTTTTTTCCATGAACACCGACACGGGAAAAAACATCTCGTAGGTGAACGGCAGCCATTTCAGCGCGGTCTGAATCGACGCCGGCATGATGTCGAGCGGGAAGATGTGGCCGCTCAGGAAATATTCAAACGAGTAGAGCAGGAAGACGACCGTGGAGATTTCCAGAATCCAAAACGCCAGCATCGCCAGCGAGTAGGCGATGAAGAATTGGATGAGCGCCGCCATGGCCAGCGAGACGGGGAAAAGCGCCCACGTCCGCGGGTCGCGCGGCAGCGTGACGTAGGCGCGAAAGTAAAAAAAGATCAGCGCAATCGGCACGATCGTCACCGCCGTGTAAAGCAGCCGATAGCTCCCGAACAGGCAAAGGCGGTAGTGCAGATAGTTGATGGGCTTCGTGATGAGCGCGCTGATTTGCCCCTCGCGAATGTCGGCGGCGATCTGCCATTCGTCCTCGGTCGGCGTGACGAGGCTGTCCACCAGCATCGTGAGCAGGAAATAAAAGACCATCGAGCTGTACTCGTAACCGGCGATGCCCGCGCCGCGCGTCTGAAACATCGCGCCCCAAATCGCCACCGTGCCGACCAGTGGTACGACGCTGAAGATCGAGCGGATGAAAAAATTCCACCGATAAACAAAGGTGTTCTGCAACCCGATGTCGAAAACCTTGAGATATTTTCGGGCTGCAAGCACGCGCGTGTTCATGCCGTCGGTCCCAAATTCTTTTTCACGAGTTCCGCCGCGAGGTTGATCGCCGTGATCATGCTGTCGGACCGTGCGATGTTTTTTCCCGCAATCTCAAATGCCGTGCCGTGATCGGGGCTCGTGCGGGGGAACGGAAGGCCCAAGGTCACGTTCACGCCTTCGTCGAAAGCGTGGAGTTTCAGCGGGATCAAACCCTGGTCGTGGTACATGCAAAGCACGCCGTCGAATTCGCCGCGCGCAGCGCGATAAAAGACCGTGTCGGGCGACAGCGGGCCGGCGAAGATTGCGGATTGCGGATTGCGGATTGCGGAAAGATCAGCAACCGCCGGCGCGATGAGTTCAATTTCCTCGCGTCCAAGATCGCCACTCTCACCGGCGTGCGGGTTCAATCCAGCGACTGCGATGCGCGGCGCGCGCCCGAGCCGCCGCGTGAGAAACTCAGCGAGCAACTTTCCCACGCGCACGATCTCACTTTTGCTCAACGCACCCGCTACTTCACACAGCGGAATGTGCGCGGTCACGAGCGCGACCGTGAGCGCACCGCCGGTCAGGCACATCGCGAAATTTTCCACCCCGCAACGCGCGGCAAAGAACTCCGTCTGCCCAGGAAAATGAAAACCAACCGAGTGCATTCGCGCCTTGCTTACCGGCGCGGTGACCACCGCTGCAATCTCGCCCGTGAGCGCGAGCCGTGCCGATTCTTCAAGCGCAGCAAAAGCAGCGTGCGCGGTTTTCAGCGTTGGTTTTCCCGGTTCGCCATCGGTCACATCGCCGATGACGCGATACGAAAAATCCGCGTCGAGTTTTCCCGAAGCCAGGGCTCCGCGCACGATCTCCGGACCGATGCCGGCGGCGTCGCCGAGGGTGATGCCGATGGTGGTCATCGAGGACGCCCGTGCATGAGCGCGGAAACTAAAACGTCTTGATGTAAGCCTTCTTCCGCAGGCTATCGATCCAGTGCTGCTGGAGTTTCTGCCGCTCTTCCTGTGCCAGCTTTTTCTCGATCTCCGCGCGCACTTCCCGCAGCGGTTTGGTAACCGTCTTCTTCCTCGCCTCGACGTAAAGCAGGTAAAAATTCCCCGCCATTTCGACGATGTCGCTGACTTCGCCGGTCTTCAGCTTAAAGGCGATGCGGGTGAGGCTTTCGTTGAGCGTGTGCCGGTCGATCCAGCCCCAGTCGCCCTCGTTTTCCTTCGTGCTGTCCTGCGAATACATCTGCGCCAGCTTCCCAAACTCTGCGCCCGCCACGATCTTCTCACGAATTTCCTTCAGCATGTTCTTCGACACGCCGCTGTCGTTTTCGTCTTTTTTCAAAACGATCATCCGCAACTTGATCTGCTCCGGCGTCGAGAACTCCTCGCTGTTTTTGGCAAAATATTCCTCGATCCGCTTCGGTGGAATCACCACGTCGTTCTTCACCGACTTCGAGCGCATCGACTGCACGATAATGCTCTTTTTTTCCATCTCGCGGAACTTGTCCATCGACAAACCCTGCGCCTCAAGCGTGCGCGTGAACGCTTTGCGGTCTCCGCTGAAATCCTCCCGGATGCGCGTCTGAATCTGCTCGTCAATGGCGAACTCGGGGATGACGAATTTGTTCTTGTCGAACTCCTGCAACACGAGCTGCCGGTCGATGAGATTGTTCAACGCATCCGTGCGGATTTTTTTAATTTGCTCGACCAGTTCCTTGCCTTGCACCCCGCTGTCGTGCAGCGCTTTTTCGCGCGGGCCGACCAGCTCCCGCACCTGCGAAACGGTGATCACCTCCGACTTCGTCGCGCCCGCGCCTTGCACGACGGCGGCGACACCATCCAGTGTTTCCTGCGCGATACCTATGGCCCGGGCCAATGGGAGGCGGTGGCACAGCGCGCGCGCCTGGGGTTCTCCGGGTTCGAAGCGAT
>JANXWU010000440.1 GCA_025350985.1 Spartobacteria bacterium
TGATCGACCGCGTGGAGACCACGGGCCAGACGTGGCTCGCACTGACGGTCGGCTGCGCGCGGTGCCACGACCACAAGTACGACCCGATTACGCAGAAGGAATTTTACCAGTTGTTCGGCTTTTTCAACTCGATCGACGAGAGCGGCGTGCTTGATTCCGTGGCGGGGAAATCGCGCGGCGGCAACTCGCGTCCGATGCTCGCGGTTCCGACGCCGGAGCAGGAAAAAGAGCAGGCGAAACTTGAAGCCGCCTTGAAGACTGCGGAGCAAAAGGTGGCGGCATCGCAAAAGGAATTGCCGAAGATGCAGGGCGAATGGGAGGCGAAGTTTCGCGCGGATTTGCAAAAGCAAACGGAGGCGTGGCAGCCGCTCGCGCCGAGCGAGGTGAAGAGCGAAGGCGGCGCGACCTTTACGAAAAAAGACGACGGCTCCTGGCTCGCCGGCGGCAAAAACCCGGCCCACGACACCTACACGATCAGCGCGCCGATGGCGGCGGGGCAACTTACGGGATTGCTGATCGAAGTGCTGCCAGACGAGTCGCTGCCGAACCAAAGTCTCGGCCGCAACGCGAACGGGAATTTTGTGCTGACCGGGGTCGAAGCCGAAATCACGGCCGCGGCCTTGCCACAGGAACTCGCGGTCGAGTTCGCCAAAGCGCAAAGCGATTACGAGCAGACGGGCTACGAGGTGAAATTCATCGTTGAGGACAAGCCCAAAAAGGGGAAGGACGCGAAGCTGAAAAAAGGCTGGGCCATCGATGGCAACGACCCGACGAAGCGCGTGCCACGCAAAGCGATGTTCGTGGCGAACACCCCGGTCACGGTGCCGCCGAACGCAACCTTGGTCGTGCGGCTGAAACACGAGGCGATCAACAATCACAACATCGGCCGCTTCCGGCTTGCGACGACTTCGATGCCTCCGGCAACGGTAAAACTGAACGGCGGAAAAATTCCCGAAGCGATCCGCGTCGCCCTCAACACCGAAGCCGCGAAACGCAAGCCGGCGCAGAACGCCGAACTCGCGAAATTTTACCGTGACAACAACGATAATCCGTCCAAGCAGGCCGAGTCCGCGCTGGCGGCGGCGAAGAAAAAGCTCGACGAATTCACGGCGGGTTTCGACACGACGATGGTGATGAAGGAACTGCCGCAACCGCGCGAGGCGTTCATTTTGAAACGCGGCGAATACGACAAAAAAGGCGACAAGGTCGAGCGCGGCCTGCCCGCCGCGCTGCCGCCCCTGCCGAAGGGCGCGCCGATGAATCGCCTCGGTCTCGCGCAATGGCTCGTGTCGCCCGAGAACCCGCTCACCGCGCGGGTTTGGGTCAATCGCGCGTGGGAAAAGTTTTTCGGAATGGGTCTGGTGCGCAACACGGAAAACCTCGGCTCGCAATCCGAGTGGCCGAGCAATCCGGAGTTGCTCGACTGGCTCGCGACGGAGTTCGTTCGACTGAAATGGGACATGAAGGCGATGCAAAAAGAAATGGTGATGAGCGCGACCTACCGGCAGGCATCGAAGGTCACGCCGCAGCTTTTGGAGCGCGATCCCGAGAACCGTCTGCTCGCGCGTGGTCCGCGCTTTCGCCTGCCGGCGGAATTGATTCGCGACCAGGCTTTGGCGGCGAGCGGATTGCTCGTGGAAAAACTCGGCGGGCCGAGCGTGAAGCCTTACATGCCGCCGGCGATTTGGGACGAGACGAGCGTGTATGGCGACATGCGGGGGTATAAGGCGGACGCCGGCGATGGCTTGTATCGGCGCACGCTTTACACGGTCTGGAAACGGACCGCCGCGCCGCCGTCGATGCTGATGTTCGATGCGCCGTCGCGCGAACTTTGCACCGTGAAACGCTCGCGGACGAACACGCCGTTGCAGGCGCTGTCGTTGTTGAACGAAGTCACGTATGTCGAAGCCGCGCGGGTGCTCGCGCAACGCATGATTTCCGAAGGCGGCGCGACGCCTGATCAGCGCATTGCCTGGGCCTTCCGCCGCGTCACGGCGCGGCAGCCGGCCACGGACGAGATCAATGTCCTCACCGCCGGTTTCACCAAACGTCTCGCGAAATACCAAGTCGATGCGGACGCCGCGAAGGCACTCATTTCGCTCGGCTCCACCAAGCCGAACGACAAACTCGCCGCGCCTGAACTTGCCGCCTACACGATGACGGCGAATGTGCTGCTGAACCTCGATGAAGTCGTCACCCGCGAATAACGTAGCGCAGGCATCCTGCCTGCCGCAGCGTCGCAGGCGAGACGCCCGCTTTCCGCACAAGCAGGATGCCTGTGCTCCGAAATTATGAACTGCAACGACCACGAATTCCTCGCGCTCAACCGCACGCATCAAGCCGCTCTCACGCGCCGCACTTTTCTTCAACGAGCGGCGGGTGGCATCGGCCTCGCCGCGCTCGGCTCGTTGTTGAACGAACAGCTTTTCGCCGCGCCCAATGTGGCAACGAACGCGCTCGGGGGTCTGCCTGGGTTTCCAAACTTTGCGCCGAAGGCGAAGCGGATCATTTATCTTTTTCAAAGCGGCGCGCCCTCGCAGATGGATTTGTTCGACCCGAAACCGGCGCTGGCCGAAAAGCGCGGCGAGGATTTGCCGGCGTCGATCCGTCAGGGGCAGCGGCTGACGACGATGACGAGCGGACAGAAAACTTTTCCGGTCGCGCCCTCGATTTTCAAATTCGCGCAGCACGGGCAAAGCGGCGCGTGGTTGAGCGAACTCATGCCGCACATGGCGGAAGTCGCGGACGATTTCTGCATCGTGCGCTCGATGTTTACCGAGGCGATCAATCACGATCCGGCGATCACTTTTATGCAAACCGGCTCGCAGCTTGCGGGGCGTCCGAGCATCGGCTCGTGGGTCGGCTACGGGCTGGGCAGCGAGAACAAAGAGCTGCCTTCGTATGTCGTGCTCACGTCCTTCGGCACGGGGCGGAAGGACGATCAGCCGCTCTACGACCGGCTGTGGAGTTCGGGCTTTTTGCCGTCGAAACATCAGGGCGTGAAGTTCCGCAACAAGGGCGATCCGGTTTTGTATCTGTCCAATCCGGCGGGGGTGGATCGCGCGATGCGGCGCGAGACGCTCGATGAGTTGAGCGCGCTCAACAAACGTCACTTCGATGCGCTCGGCGATCCGGAAATCCAGACGCGCGTCGCGCAATACGAAATGGCATTTCGCATGCAGGCGAGCGTGCCCGATCTTACGGACATCTCGAAGGAACCGGCGTCTGTTTTGGAAATGTACGGGCCGGAAGTGAAGACGCCCGGCACCTACGCCTCGAACTGCCTGCTCGCCCGCCGGCTCGCCGAGCGCGACGTGCGGTTCGTGCAACTTTTTCACATGGGCTGGGATCATCACGGCGGCTTGCCGAACGCGATCAAAGGCCAATGCCGCGACACCGATCAACCGACGGCCGCGCTGCTCAAAGACCTGAAACAGCGCGGGCTTTTGAAGGACACGCTCATCGTGTGGGGCGGCGAATTTGGGCGCACGATTTATTCGCAAGGCACGCTGACGGAGACGAACTACGGACGCGATCATCATCCGCGCTGCTTCACGACGCTGATGGCCGGCGCGGGCGTGAAGGCCGGGCAGACGTTCGGCGAGACGGACGATTATTGTTACAACATCGTCAAAGACCCGGTGCATGTGCATGACCTCAAC
>JANXWU010000456.1 GCA_025350985.1 Spartobacteria bacterium
TTTCGGGATACTTGTTCGCTGCGTCAGCCATGATGTTTGTTTTTCCGGAAGAATTAGAGCCGTGAAAATTATGGAGAGCCGCTCGCAACGCAAGACACTTTTTGGTAATGGCACAGTTTGAAAACGCGCGTTGTCATTCTGAGCGCAGTGGAGTTCGCCAGGCGAACGAAAAGGAGTCGAAGAATCTCATGCACTTTCCCCATGCAGCGGCACGTCAAAAGCGGGCAAGAGATTCTTCGACTTCGCCAAGCCTTCGCTCAGAATGACAGATCGCGTTTTCTCACACTTTTTCCGCCAGACCACGCAATGGCTCCGTGCAATCCCTGTCATCCGTGATTAGGTTTTCCGCGTTTTCATGCAGGAAAAAATCGACCATTTGCAAGCCTCGCTGCGGCGTCACGCGCCACTGCTGATCGCCTATTCGGGCGGAGTGGACAGTGCGTGCCTGCTCGCCGTCGCCCACGAAACGCTGGCCGGCTCCGCACTCGGCGTGATCGCCGACAGCCCGAGCCTCCCCCGCCAGGCGCTTGCGGATGCCCTCGCCCTCGCGGCGAAAATCGGCGCGCCGGTGGAGACGATTTGCACCGAGGAAATGGCCGACGAGCGCTACGCCAGCAATCCCGTCAACCGCTGTTATTTTTGCAAAGCGGAGCTTTTCAGCAAGCTCGATGAACTGGCGCGCACCCGCGGTTTCGCCGCCATCGCCTACGGCGAAAACGCGGACGACGCAGGACATTTTCGGCCCGGCAAAAAAGCCGCGGACGAGTTTGCGGTGATCGCGCCACTCAAAGAAGCGGGCCTGACCAAGGCCGAAATCCGCGAGCTTTCGCGCACGCTCGGGCTGCCGACGGCCGACGCGCCCGCGCAGCCCTGCCTGAGTTCGCGCATCCCTCACGGCACGCCCGTGACGCCGCACGCGCTGGCGATGGTCGAGCGTGGCGAGGCGTTCGTGCGCGGGCTTGGGTTCAAGGTTTTTCGCGTGCGCCATCTCGTCGAGGACGCAGGCATCAGCCGCTTCCGCGCCCGCGTGCAAATCGCGCCCGACGAAATGCCGAAGCTTGCGCCGGTTCAGCAGTCGCTCGTCGCCGGTCTCCTCACGGTCGGTTACGATGGGGTGGAAATCGATCCGGCGGGTTATCGTTCTCCGGCGTGATCCGTTCCGAAATCCTCGATGACCGAACGCGACGACGAAGCCCCCGCGGCCCTGCGCGCCCATTTCGTGCGGCATAATCTGACCGCGATCGCGCTGTCCGCGTTTTCCGTAGCGGCGGCGATCGTTTTCTGGCTGCTGCTTTATCTGGCGGCAGATTGGGCCGTGATATTTTTCCTCAACGTCCGGGACGGCGTGGATGCAATCGCACCGCTTCATTTCCCGCTGGTTTTTTCGGCGGGCGCCCTGGTGCTCTGCCTCGCCGCCACCACCCTGCGCTGGCTCCAACCTCATGAACGCGTGGCCGACCGCGAGCCGTTTTGGAAAGCCCTCCTCGACACCGTGCTAATCGCGCCGCGCCTCACTTTTGCCGCGTGGGGAAACGCGGCGGCGTGCCGCTTTCTCACCAAAAGTGAAATGACGCTCGCGTGGCGGCTGCTGCAAAAAATCGCCGCCGAACGGAAAATCAACGTGCAGAGTGTCGCGGTCGAAATCCCCGACGCGCGGGCGGCGGAGCGAATCGTTATCGCGCTGCAAATTGCCGATCTCGTCTATTTGAAAAAGACAGACGAGGGATTTTTTCTGACGATGCGCGGCGACAAAGCGCGTGAATTGGCCGCGGTGAGAGTGCGGATCAACGTGGGCAAACAACCGGAACAAAAACAGCTCGGCGGGTGAGTTTGAACAGCGCGTGTCCGTCCGACCGCGGCGGAGGATGCATGAGATTCTTCGGCTTCGTTACGGTCGCTGCGCTCTCTCCACTCCGCTCAGAATGACAGCGAAGAGGACGCCAAATAATTCTTGGACTAAAACCGGAGGTCGCCTAATTTCCCCGTCCAGTTTCCGACCCCGATGACTATTTTTACCGCTTTTTCCTTGCTCGCGCAGGCCACGCCCGCTGCGGGCCAACCCGCGCCCAATCCCCTCGGCATGGTGGTGCCGATGGTTTGCATCGGCGTCATCTTTTACTTCCTGATGATCCGCCCGCAGCAGAAAAAGCAGAAGGATCAAGCCGCGCTGGTGCAGTCGGCGAAGACGGGCGACAAGGTCATCACCGTGAGCGGCATTCACGGGATGATCACGAACGTGAAGGAAACCACGGTCATGCTGAAGATCGACGACAACGTGAAGATCGAGGTGGAAAAATCGAGCATCGGCACGGTCAAGCGCAAGGAAGAGTTAGCCGCCTAATCGTTTTTTTCCGCCATGAATTTGCTTTTCGTTTCCTCCCCGCTGGCCAGCCTCACCTCCAATCCGATGGCCGTGTTTCTCACGGGCCTGCTGGCGATGTGCCTCTTCGGCTGGTATCTCGCCACCGACTTGGAGCAGCGCAAGCGCATCCTCGGCAGCGTGCTCACCGTCCTGCTCGTCGCGTTTTGTCTCGGCGTGGTTTACCCGCCGTTCGATGTCAAAGACTCGAAGGGCAACATCGTTAAACCCGGCACCATTTCGCTCGGCATCGATCTCAAAGGCGGCTCGACCTTTTTACTCCGGCTC
>JANXWU010000050.1 GCA_025350985.1 Spartobacteria bacterium
TCGCATCCCGAGGAGGAGCCGCGCGAGGTCCCCGAACTGCACGCCAAGTCACCCGCCTTCCAGTTTTTCGAGGAAAAAAAGTCGAAGTTTCTAGACTGCCGTAGGGACGGGTCCGGGTCAGACTTGGACAGTCTGGAAGCGCAGGCCCGCCGGGAGCTCGCGCAGTTCGAGGCCGACTTGTGCTTCCCGTTTTTCTTTGAAGACCAGTTGTTCGGCCTGCTGCTGCTGGGCCCGAAGGCACACGGCGAGCCCTACACCGCCACGGACATCAACCTGCTCGTGTTGCTGAACAAAAACCTCAGCCTCGTCATCAATCAAATCCGCCTGCGCGCGCATGTTTTGCGGCAGCAAGAACTTGACTTGCTAGGACGCATGTCGCGCGGGCTCGCGCACGATTTGAACAACCTGCTCACTCCAGTCTGGACCTTCGCGGAACTCGCAAGTTCCGGCGCGGCTCTCGAGGACATTGTGGACGACATTCTTCCGGTGGCGATCCGCAACCTGCGGGCGATGCGTGCTTACATTCGCGAGGCGCTTTTTTTCTCGGAAAATCTCCGGCTCGATCTGCAACTGGGCCGCATGGATCTGCTCATGGCCCAGGCCGTGGACGTGGTGGAGGGAAAGCGGATGATCAAAAACATCAAGGTCGAGGTGTCGGCTCCGCCGGATGCCCTGGTCGAGATGGACGAAGTGCTCATTCAACGGCTGGTGGGCAACATTCTCTCCAACGCCATCGACGCCTCGCCCGCCGGCTCAACCATTCGCGTGGAGGTCTCGCGGCTCATCCAGACGGACGCGTTGCGGGACTGGTACCGGGTGCGTGTGATCGACGAAGGCGAGGGAATTTTGCCGGAACATTTGAGCCGGATCTCCACGCCGTATTTCACGACTAAAAATCGTGGGGACGAGACGCGCGGGTTCGGTTTGGGGCTCGCCATCTGCCGCAAGATCGTGCATCTCCACGGCGGCAACATGAACATTTTCAGCCAGGTCAAACTTGGCACCACCGTGCAGGTAGATTTGCCCAGCCGTCCCCTCAAACCCGCGCCCGCCCCTTCCCCAAGTCTGACCACATGATGACCATTTTGATTCTGAGCAAGCAAATCTCCCTCGCCACCGCGGTGCAATCGCTGCTCGATGCCACAAAGTATCAAATCATTTCGCGGCAGGACGTGTGGGAAGCGGAGCCGCTCGCGGCGCGCGGGGCGATCGATGCGATCATCATCGATGTGGAATTGACCGACGTGCGGGCGCTGCGAATCATCGACGAGGTCAAAGCGTGCGCGCCGGGATGCCCGATCCTGGTTTACACCGGGACCAAACATCCGGAGTGGGAGGAGGACGCGTGGCTCGCGGGCGTCGCGCATATTTTGACCAAACCGATCCGCGGGCAGTTGCTCGCGGTGCTGCTCGACCGCCTCCCGAACGCGCACGAGGACAAAGTCGCCGCGCACTCCGGCCAAGTGCATCGGCCGCACGCCGAGTATGCGCCGCCGTATGTGCCGGCGGACCAGTTCCGTCCGCTTTACGCCCTCAGTGAATTTTCCGCCGTGCTCGCCCACAGTCTCGAGTGCGATATTTTGCTGAAACATTTTCTGCTGCTGCTGCGCAAAATCATTGGCATCAACCGCGCGGCGGTATTTCTGCGGCGCTCGCCCGCGCTCGCGGGCGATGGCAACGGCGACGACCGTTCGCTGCGACCCGCCTGCGCCATCGGAATCGAGCAGGGGTTGATGGATCATTTCGCACTGACGCTGCGCAGCGGCATCGCGGGTTACTTGCACCGTGAAGGCCGCGTGCTGCGAGCCCATCACCCGGAAGCGCAGGCCGACTATGAGATTTCGCGCGAGTTCCAGTTGATCGGCGGGCAGGTGGCAATCCCGATCCTCGACCGGCAGTCGCTGCTCGGCGTCGCGGTGCTCGACGGCAAGGTCACCGGCGAGCCGTACGCGAGCGAAGAACTCGCGCTCATTTTTCACATGCTGGAGGAGGTCGGCATCGCGACCCGCAACGCGTGGACGCACGACCAGCTCCGGACGCAGGCCGATTTGCTTTCCGATGTCATCGGCCAGATGCCGAGCGCGTGCGTGCTCGTGGGCGAAAATTTTACGGTGCTCCAATCCAACGCGCAGGCGCGAAAGCTTTTTGGAAAACTGGAAACCGAGCGGGTGGAATTTTCCGATTTGCCGCAGGATTTGGGCAGCAAGGTTTTCACCGCGCTCAAGAACGGAGTGTCGGTCGAGCCGTTCAAGCAGCAGTTTGTGACGGCGCTCGGCTGCGTGTACCGCGTTTCCATTTCGCCGCTGCACACGCACGCCTCGCCGATTCCCAACTCGGCGCTGGTCATCGTGGAAAACATCACGCGGGATGAAAACGCGCGGCGGCTGGAGATCGAGGCCTCGAATCTGCGGCTGGTGAAGTCCATGGCCGAGCATCTCGCGCACGAAATTGGCAACTCGCTGGTGCCGCTTTCCACGCATCAGCAGTTGATTCACGAACAGTTCGACGACGCCGAATTCCGCGAGTCGCTGGCCAAGGCGATGTCGGACAGCGTGCGCCGCATTTCGCGCCTGTCGAACCAGATGATGTTCCTCGCGCGTGAAAAGGCGGACCTGACGCACAACGTGCGGCTGGACGATTTGATCGTGGAGGCGTTTCAGGAAGCGCACGGTTTTCAGCCGGGCAAGGCGGCGAAGCTCAACTATGCCAGCCGCAACGAAGACGCCTGGCTGGTGCCGGGTGACGCGAAGGCGCTCAAGCACGCGCTGGCCGAGGTGATGCTAAATGCCCTCCAAGCCAATCCGGAAAATCCGAACGTGGCCGTGAGCGTGACGGAGCGCAATAACGGCGGCGAAGCGCGTCTCGACATCGACGTGCGGGACATGGGCAGCGGCTTCACGGCCGAGGTGGCGCAAAAAGCCGCGGAGCCATTTTTCTCGACGCGCACGGTGGGCTTGGGACTGGGACTGACGGTGACGCGGAAAATCATCGAAGGCCACAACGGCACGATGGAGATCATGCCGTCGCTTACCGGACAGGCGGGAGTGGTGCGGATCACGCTGCCTTCCGGCGTGGAGTGAAAAACGCCACGTCGAATTGTTTTTGAGAGAACGGGGCGCTTTGCACGCATCCTGCTTCCGGTCTGAGGCCGATGGAAACCTCAACCGCGAAGTTTTGTAGTTACACGGATAAGGCATTCCACTATCGTCCAACTGCGCACAACGGTGCCGCCGTCGCGCGCCAGTCAGTTTTACCCATGAGTGCAGCGTTGTTTTCCCAAACCGCCCCGGCTCCAGTAAAGCCCAAACCTGTCCTGCTCGTCGTCGATGATGAGGAGGGACCGCGTCAGTCGCTCAAAGTGGTTTTCAAAAACGACTACGAGGTTTTGCTCGCGAACAGCGGGGAATGCGCCTTGGACATTGTGCGCGACCGCGCGGTTGATGTGGTGGTTTGCGACATCATGATGACGGGCATGTCGGGCACCGAACTGCTGCGCAAGCTTAAGGAAATCCGACCGACGGCGGAAGTGATCATGCTGACGGCTTACGAGACGATCGAAACCGCGCGCCATTCCATTCGCTACGGCGCCTGCGATTACATGAACAAGCCGTTCGACATCCCTGCCATCCGCGCGGCGGTCGGACGGGCGCTGGAGAAACATCGCACTTCGGTGGGCGTCCAGACGACTTACGAAAAACTCCAGTTTCTCCAGCAGGAACTGCGGGACGAGCAGGTGCAGTCGGAGATGACGCGGACGAAGGGCGAGATT
>JANXWU010000530.1 GCA_025350985.1 Spartobacteria bacterium
GGTTTGGAACAGCATTCGAGTCGTGAAAGCGAGAGGCGTGTCCTAATTTGATGCGCTTGAGATATTCCGCTCGTGAAGCGCAATCCCTGCGTGTCTCAGATCACCATCAACCACCCCTTATTACCCATGAAAACAATCCTCTCCTACGCCCTCGCGGCAGCATTCATCTTCGCAACGCCCGTGATGGCGATGGCGGCGAAAACCGGGAAGTCCGGCAAGCACGAGAGCTTCAAAGGGAAGGTGACGGCGGTGGACGCGAAGGCGCACACGGTGACTCTTTCGAGCAAAAAGTCGGGTGCATCGAAGACGTTCGTGGTCGCCAAACACACCAAGATCAGCGTGGACAAGGCGAAGGGGAAACACTTGGAGGACATCCAGGTGGGCATGAAGGCGAAGGTAACCGCCGGCAAGGACGGGCGCGCGGCTTCGATCAAGGTCAAGAGCCACAAAGGGAAAAAGAAGAAATAGAAAAGGGAGGGAAATCCCAACCGGTGGACGGTTTTTCTGGCGAGCGACAAACCGTTTTACAGCCCACGCTCTTTCGCGCATCTTCGCGCTCGCATGAACTTTCGCGTCTGTAAAATCGCGCTCGCGGCTGCCTGTTTCGCCGCTCGGACCTTCGCCGCCACGCCCGCCGCCGAAGTGAAGAAAAGCGCGGTCCGCATCGCGGTGACGATGCAGGAGCCGAACTATCGCGTGCCGTGGACGCCGGGTCAGGTGGGCGGGGGAGTGGGTGCGGGTTTCGTGATAGACAACCAGAGGGTGATCACCAACGCGCACGTCGTGAGCAACGCGCGCTTTCTCACCATCGAAAAGGAGAACGATCCGAAAAAGTACATCGCGAGCGTGGAGCACGTCGCGCACGACTGCGATCTCGCGGTGTTGAAGGTGGCGGACACGGGCTTTTTCAAGAACACCGTGCCGCTGCAAATCGGCGACCTGCCGGAGATCGAGTCGCAGGTTTCGGTGTACGGTTACCCGATTGGCGGCGAGCATTTGTCGGTCACACGCGGGATTGTTTCGCGCATCGACTTCCAGCAATTCGCGCACTCCGCCGCCGATTCGCACCTGGCGATCCAGATCGACGCGGCGATTAACCCCGGCAACAGCGGCGGGCCGGTGATGCAGGCGGGAAAAGTCGTGGGCGTGGCCTTTCAAGGCTACAGCGGCGATGTCGCGCAAAACGTCGGCTACATGATCCCGACGCCGGTGATCAAGCGGTTCCTGAAGGACATCGAGGACGGGCACTATGACCGCTACATGGATTTGTCGATCACGACTTTTAATTTGCAAAACCCGGCGATGCGGCGCGCGCTGGGGTTGAAGGATGACGACGAACGCGGGGTTTTCGTGAGCGCGGTGGCGAGCGCGGGAAGCTGCGCGGATGTGTTGAAAGTGGGCGACGTGCTGCTGGGAATCGACGGGCTGGCGATTGCGAGCGACGCCTTCGTCGTGCTCGACGGGGAGCGGGTTCACATGGCGGAGGTGGTCGAGCGGAAGTTCAAGGGCGACGACGTGAAGCTGGATCTGTGGCGGGACAAAACGGAGTTATCGGTGACGGTCAAACTGGCGTCCGCGTGGCCTTATTTGATGCAGGCGAATACGTACGACGTGGAGCCGACATACGTGCTGATGGGAGGGTTGGTGTTTCAGCCGCTGTCGCGGAATTTCCTGCAAGCCAACACGACCGACGACCTGCGGGTGCGTTTTTTTTACGACTACTTCATCGCGGACGAACTCTATCGCGACCATCCGCAAGTCCTCGTCCTCAGCCAGATTTTGCCCGACCCGATCAACACGTATCTCGCGCCTTTCAAGCACGGGATCGTGGATGAAGTCAACGGGGTGAAAATCAAAACGCTGAAGGAACTGGCCGATGCGTTCGCGAAGGAAACCGATGAGTATGTGATCAAGCTCGTGGGCGTGGGACGCCCGCTGGTGCTGGCCCGCACGGCAGTCGAGGAAGCGCGCGAACGCATCCGCACCCGCTACAATGTGCTCAAGGAGCGGAACCTCGACGAAACGGGCGGGAGCGGGAAAGACTGAATTGAACGCCAAGGCACGGAGACGCAGATTTTTTTTTGATGACCAAAACCAACTACCGAAAAGCAGCCCGCTGCTTGTTCTCGCTCCCTGCTCCGCGCCTCTGCGTTAAA
>JANXWU010000002.1 GCA_025350985.1 Spartobacteria bacterium
ACCGTCGCTGCGCGCCTGGCGCTGCGGGAGGAAGCCGCCTCGGGCACCGTGCCCGAAGCCACCCTCGCCCGCGCGTTGCGCTGGTTTCCGCTGGACCCGGATCTTCACTATTTCCGTGGTGCGGCGGCGCTCGGACGGCGCGGCGGAATGGCGGTGGCATGGCGCGATTTTCTCATCGCCTCGCGACTCCGTCCGGCCTCGTGGAATCTGCCCGTCGGAGCGGCTTCGATGTCGCAGGCGGTCTCGCCGGGAATGGCGCTGCATTTCTGGGCCGTCGCCGTGGAACACGCCGGAGCCCGCGCCGAAGAAGTGCTGGCGATGGCCTGCCGCAGCACTCTTGGCGGCACGGATGCGGAGTTGTTCTGGAGCGGGTTCGTCGAGACACACCCGCGGCTGCTGCTGGGGTTTGCGCTTTGTGTCGAGGAGGAAAAAACCGCGCGCGAACTTTTCGAGCGCTGGTGGAAAACGCGGGCGCTCACCACCGCGCCTGACCGGCCGGAAATCGAAAACTTTTACCGCTGCCTCGCCCGCTTCGGAACCCGCGCGCAATTGTACGAATGGATGCGCCGCCGCCGCGATTTGGAGCCGGCAGACTTTCGCCGCTGGGCGGTGATGCTGCATGACTGGCAGGACGACGCCGCCGCGTGGAAGCTGCTCTCGGAGCGGATCGAGGACCCGCCGTTTCCCGTGTCGAAAAAAGAGAAGCCCGAAATCGTCGAGGCCCACTACAAAGCGGATGTGAACGACGCGGTGAACGCGCAGCAACTGGCGGAACTGCGCGCGCGAACCGGCGACAAAGACGGCGCGCAGCAGATCATTTTCAAAATCGCCGCAAGCCCGGATGCGCCGCCGTGGTTTTTGGAAAAGGCGGCACACGCGCATGCTGCCCAGGGAGATTTTTCCGCCGCCGTCACTACGCTGCTGCGGGAGAAGTAGAGGCAGGCGCGGCAATGGCTCAGTGTGAACAAGCGCGTGTCATTCTGAGCGCAGTGGAGTTCGCCAGAGCGAACGGAACGGAGTCGAAGAATCTCTTGCACTCCCCGTGCAGTGGCACACCGCAAAAACGGCTCAAGAGATTCTTCGGCTCCGCCAAGCCTTCGCTCAGAATGACAGGTCGCGTTTTTTCTAACTGAACCATTACCGAAGGCGCGGGCGGTTGACTCGCTGCGGGTCGATTTTATACTCGAACCGCATGGACGCTGCGCTGCGCCAACGGATTTACGAATTCATCGAGCAAAAGGGACTGCGAAAAACTGCGCAGCGTGACGCAATTATCGCGGCGGCGTTTGGGACGCACGAGCATTTCACCGCCGAAGCGCTGCTCGAAATGTCGAAAAAAATTGAACCCTCGGTATCGCGCGCGACGGTTTATCGCACGCTGCCGCTGCTCGTCGAATGCGGGGTGCTCAAGGAACTCGATCTCGGCCGCGAACAAAAAGTGTACGATCCAAATTTCGTGGATCATCCGCACCACAACCACCTCATCTGCGTGGACTGTGACAAGATCGTCGAGTTCGAGGATCAAAACATCGAACTGCTCGAGGAATGCATTTCCCGGCGGCTCGGCTTTTCGCCGTCGTCGAAGATGGTTCGCATCGAGGCGAAGTGCGATGAGCTGAAGCGGCTGGGCGAGTGCAAAAATCGCGGGAAGGGAAAATGATCCGGCGACGAATGGACTGGTTGATTTAGCGATTTCAAACGCGGCGATTTCCGGCGATAAATCGGCAAGCAGTTGCAGAAACCAGTCAAAAAAAGTCCTCATGTGGAAAGGCCGCTTTCAGTCCGACACCGCCGAACTTCTCAAAAAATACAGCGAGTCGATTTCGTTCGACTGGCGGCTGTACCGGCATGACATCGCGGGTTCGATTGCGCATTCCAAAGCGCTGGCTGAGGCGGGATTGCTCACCGCCGACGAACAACAAAAAATCGAAAGCGGCCTGACGGAAATCGGCGGCGAAATCGCGCGCGGCGAGTTTTCGTTCAACCGCGATCTTGAAGACATCCACATGAACATCGAGTCGGCGCTGACGGAGCGCATCGGCGCGGCGGGCGCGAAACTCCACACGGCCCGCAGCCGCAACGATCAGGTCGCGCTCGACCTGCGGCTTTATCTCCGGGAGGAGACCGACGCGATGACCAATCTCGTGCGTGATTTGCAACGCGCCCTCGTCGCGCTGGGAGAAAAATTCGCACACGTCATCATCCCCGGTTACACGCATCTTCAGCGGGCGCAGCCGGTGTTTTTTGCGCATCACTTGCTCGCGTATGTCGAGATGTTGCAACGGGACGCGGAGCGTTTGGCCGACGCGCGGAAGCGGATCGACGTGATGCCGCTGGGCTCGGGTGCCATCGCGGGCTCGACGATCAATTTGAACCGCGAATTGGTGGCGAACCTCCTCGATTTCCCGGCGCTCACGCAGAATAGCATGGACGCGGTGAGCGACCGCGATTTTGCCTGCGAACTACTCGCAGCCATCGCCATCATGGGGATGCATTTGTCGCGCCTGAGCGAAGACGTGATTTTGTGGGCGTCGAGCGAGTTCAAGTTCATCACGATCGGCGACGCGTTCACGACTGGCTCTTCACTGATGCCGCAGAAAAAAAATCCCGACGTGGCCGAGCTCACGCGCGGGAAAACGGGCCGGCTCTACGGCAATTTGCTCTCGCTACTCACGACGATGAAGGGGCTGCCCATGACCTACAACCGTGACTTGCAAGAAGACAAGGAACCGGTGTTCGACTCGGTGGACACGATTAAAGCCGCGCTGGAAGTAGTGGCGGCGATGTTTGGCGAAATCGAAGTGAACGTCCCGCGTGCCGCCGACGCCGTGAGCGACTCAATGCTGCTTGCCACGGATCTCGCCGATTATCTCGTCAAGCGCGACGTACCGTTTCGCCACGCGCACGAAATCATCGGAAAACTCGTCGCGCATTGCGTGGAAGCCGGGATAAGTTTTCCAGAACTGAACCTCGCGAATTTCCAAATTTTTTCCCCACAGTTCGGCTCGGATGTTTTTGATTTGTTCGACGTGCGAAAAGCGATGAACGCGCGCCAAGCCATCGGCGCGCCGTCGGAAAAAAACGTGGCTGCGCAACTGCAACGCTGGCGGGAGATACTGAGCCGGTAGTTAGACCATTATGGCACTCAACGACCTGTCCTCTTTGCGGCGAAAAGCTCAATAGGCCATTTCTATCGACTTCTGGTTGCTCCCGGCTGAGCTTAAAGCCATGATCGCCGAGAAAATTCCCGAATTGAAGAGCCTCTCACCCGAAGAAAAGCTCATTCTGGTCGGGGAGCTTTGGGACGATCTGGCAGCGCATCCAGAGATATTTCCGCCGCGCGAAGATCACATCAGGCTGCTACGGGAGCGTCTGGAGCATTACCGCAAGCATCCCGAAGACACGGTGGCTTGGGAGGATGTGAAGGCGCGGATTCTAGCTTCACGATGAGTCGTCCGGTCGAGTTCCTGTTCGGAGCGGACACGGACCTACAGGAGATTTTTAATCGCTTTGAAGATTATCGAGAGGGATTCGGCGCGGAATTCATGGCTGTGGTGGACGCCTATCTCGCCCGGCTCTCTGTTTATCCCGAGAGCGCACCGATTTATGTGGATGCCGTTCGGCGGCAGATCATTCAAAGATTTCCCTACGGCATCTTTTATGAAGTCCATCCCACACGAATCATGATTACAGCGATTGTTGATTTACGACAGGATGAGGAGCGGATTCTTAAACGATTGCGTGGCTAAACTAAATTGTCAGTTTTCGTTTTGCTCAGAAAATTTGGGAACATGAACTTCCACGATTTCATCCGCGACGGGGATGGCTGGCAGACGCTTTCCGCCGAGCGGCAATTCTCCAATCCGCACGTCGAAGTCTATGCAGCGCGCGTGAAAACGCCGACGCGACCTGACGGCTGTGCGTGGACGGTGGTGCATCGCAAGGCCGCGGTGGTCATCGTGCCGATGACGGCCAGTGGCGAACTCGTGCTGGTGCGGCAGGAGCGGGTACCGATTCATGCGACGATTTGGGAGTTTCCAGCCGGCCAAATCGACGAAGCTGCCGGACACGACTCGCAAGTAATGCGCGACACAGGATTGCGCGAACTGCGCGAGGAAGCCGGCTACGAACTCGCGCCGGGCGGTGAGTGGATCGCGCTGGGCCATTTTTTTCCGTCCGCAGGTTTCACCGACGAACACAGTCATCTTTTCCTCGCCCGTCCCGTCACGCCAAGCCCGCGCGGGCACGAACACGACGAGCACGAGGCGATTGTCGCGGCGCGCACTTTTTCCATCGGGGAGGTCCGCGCGATGATCGCGAGTGGCGAAATCTGTGACGCCAACACGCTGGCCGCGTGGGCGCGGATGGCTGCGACGGGGATTGTTTGAATTGCCACTTTCGCGCGGCGCGCTAGATTGCGCCTCCCGATTTTCCGCCATGCGTCTCGATCCACTCCCCGCCCTCAAAGGGATTTTCAAGCTCCGCGAAAACAACGACCCCGAGGCGGTAAAACCTTTCCTCGATCATCTCGAAGACCTGCGGTGGATGGTGCTGAAAGTGGCGGTGACGTTGATCGTGGGGATGATGGCGAGCTTCGGTTTTCGCGGACGGCTTCTGGAAATTCTCGAGCAGCCGCTGCTGCAATTCAGCAGTGAACAGCGCGACTTGCTGCTGCAAACCATCGGGCCCACCGACGGATTCACGATCGCCCTGCAATTTGCGTTTTACTCCGGCATCGCGCTCACGCTGCCCGTACTGCTTTTTTTCATCGCGCAATTCGTCCTGCCCGCCCTGACCCGTCGCGAGAAAAAATATCTGCTCCCGGCCATCGGCGTCGGCTTCATCCTGTTTCTGGCGGGGATGTTGTTTTGCTTCAAGCTCGTGCTGCCGCGCGCGGTTGGGTTTTTCTTCAATTTCAACCAGGACATGGGATTCAGAAACATCTGGAGAGCGACGGATTATTTCTCGTTCGTGACGCGGATGGAGCTCGCGTTTGGGGTGGCGGCGGAGCTGCCTGCCGTCGTGCTCTTGCTCGTGTATCTGGGTTTCCTCCGTTACGAATTTCTGCGGCGGACGCGGGCGTATGCGATCGTGCTGGTGCTGGTGCTGGCGATGATTATCGCGCCGACTCCCGACGTGATTACGTTCCTCTCGCTGGGTGTGCCGATGTGCCTTCTGTACGAGGCGTGCATCTGGATCGCGTGGCTGATCGAGTGGAAAAAGCGCGCGCGCGAGCAGCGATCGGACGACATCTCTGGACTCTAGCGCCGGTGCCGCAAAAGATGGGCACCAGCTTTTTCTCGAGAGCGTCACGCCATCAAGGCGCCGGTTTGAGACTTTCCGGCGGCTTTGGATTCAAACCCGGATGATGCTGGAGCAAATAATCCGCGACGGATTTGCCGATGATTTCGTAGCCTTCCTGCGTGTTGTGGCCCTCTTGAAAAATCCGCGCCAAGCCGCGCTGGCGGGCCGCTTCGGCGAGGGCGGTGTGAGGCTGGATGAGCGGCACCGTCTTTTCCACGGCTGACAGTAACTCTGCGAAGGGAAAGGATTCGACGAGTTGGAACGCCTCCAAGTCGCGTTCGACCGGAAGATGCACGACGTAAAACGCCGAGCCGGCTTTTTGCACGTCCTCCTGAAAGTGCCGGACGATCCGCAGCGACACCTGCGCCGGTTCCTCATTCATTTGGTAAAGCGCCGCGGCGGCTTTTCGCGTGCGGACGGCGCGCAGTTTCGACTCCGCATACGCGAGCAGCCGGCTGCGCCGCCACCACCGCATCCGATAATCTCCCGCCCGGTAGAAATATTCCTGCCGCAAAAACGGCCACCGGTCGAGGTGGCTCAAGAGATGGGGAATTTCTTCCGGTTTTGGAGTCGGCAGATTGATGAGCGCGAGGTCGTCGTGAGTTTTTGCGAAGCGCGGCTTGAGAAAAGGAATGCCGGAACTGGAGTCCTGCAACAGCCGGATCATGTTCACATTTTCTCCGGCGTTCGGCGCCACGAAGCCGAAGAGGACGATGTCTGCGTGATATTTTGCGGCCTGAAGTTTCCAGCGCAGATAGGCTTGATCCATGCCGTAGGCGCTGACACCGAAGTTCAAAACTTCCACATCCACTCCCGCGCCGCGCAGGGCTTTTTCCATTTCGCGCCACCACCCGAGTTCGAAAGAATTTTGCGTGAATGAGCCGCCAAACAGCGCGATGCGCAACCGACCCTCAGGCCGCGTTTCCTCCAATTTGGCGGAGCTGGAAAAAAAGCCAGCGTCGTTCGTGCCGCGGAAATTGGGGCGCGGCACCCAGCCAAGCTCGGAGTTGTAAATGATCGCAGTTGCCTCCGCGGCTTGGGACGCGCGGAGAAGATGTTCCGCCGCCCTCACTGGCGGCTGGTAGGGCCGCACGCGGGTTTGGCGGAAGAAAAAATTCCCGTCCGCATCCGAACGACCGCCCAGCCGAACCGCGCACTCTGCGAGCGCGAGCGCGAGGAGGCACGAGCAGAGGGCAAGGGCGAATTTCGCGGACAGCGGGGCCTTCATGCGCGGGAGTGCGACAAACTAGCGGCGCGGTCGGAGCAGTTGCAACTTATTAGTCGAGCCGTCACCGTGCCGTCTTGGAAGATTCGTGGGCGAACTCCGCGTTCCGATTCTTCCGCATATCTTCCATGTTCAAAGCTCTTGATTTGTGGCTTCCGGCTTATCTGCGGCGTCGGCGCGGCGGCGAGAAGTCGGACAGACCGCGGCACGTTTTGATCTGCGTGTGCGATCACTTCGAGCCGCGGCACGACACCGGGCGGGAGGGTGCGCTGGCTCGGGTCGCGAAATGGGCGGTGGAGTTTCCACGGCTCGCGCAGGACTTCCGCGATGCCGACGGCGTGGCACCGAAGCAGACTTTTTTTTACCCGATCGAACAATATGACCCGGACCTCGTCGGCGGGCTCGCGGCGTTGTGCCGTGGCAGCGGGTGCGAGGTCGAAGTTCATTTGCATCACGATGACGATACGGCGGAAAATCTGCGGCGCATTCTGGAGCAGGGAAAGGAGCAACTCGCGCAGCACGGTTTGCTCTCGCGGGATGCGGCGGACTCCGTGCGGTTCGGATTCATCCACGGCAACTGGGCGCTGGATAATTCCCACCCCCATGGCCGGCATTGCGGCGTGCGCAACGAGCTAGCCGTGCTTCGCGGCGCGGGCTGTTACGCCGATTTCACCATGCCTTCCGCGCCGAGTCCGACGCAGACGCGCACGATCAATTCTCTTTATTACGCCACCGGCACGCCGGCTCCGAAGTCCCATGACTGCGGCCTTCCAGTGCGCGTCGGCCAAAAATCCGCGGGCGATTTGCTGCTGGTGCAGGGGCCGCTGGGTTTGAACTGGAGCCGGCGAAAGTTCGGCCTGCTACCTCGCATTGAAAACGCGGATCTCACGGGCGCGAATCCGCCGACGCTGGCGCGGCTGCGCCTGTGGATGCGGCTGAACATTCACGTCGCGGGACGGCCGGAGTGGCTGTTTGTAAAACTGCACACGCATGGCGCAATCGAGCGCAATTCATCAATGCTCCTGGGCGCGAGGATGCGGCGTTTTCATCGGGAGCTGGCCGAGATTTCCGCCGCGGAAGGCTGGCGGTTTCATTACGTCTCGGCGCGCGAGATGGTGAACATTCTCCACGCCGCCGAAGACGGTTGCGGTGGCGAACCCGGCCAGTTTCGCGACTGGCGTTATCGTTCGTTGATTTCGCGGACGTGAGTGGCCCGCGCCCCGCGAAAAAGCATTCCTCATTTTCCGGTCGAAGCGGTAGCTTCCCGCAACGTCGTGCAAAAACCGAAGCTGCTGTTTGTCTCCAATCTTTTCCCGGACCACGTCGAGAATTATCGCGGCTTGGACAACGCGACGCTGCTGCACGAACTCGCCGAGCAGTACGACATTCGCGTGATTTCACCGCGGCCGGGTTTTCTGCCGCGCCGCCGGATGAGCCGCGACCTCGACCAGATTTTCGAGCCGGTCTATCTCACGGCGCGCTACTTGCCAAAGATCGGAAGCCGCATCAACCACCGCTTCATGGCGCGGGCGCTGCGTCCGGCGATGAAGAAACTGCGGCGAACTTTTGCTTTTGACGTCGTGCTGTGCTCGTGGGTTTACCCCGACGGTTGCGCGATCGCCGGGCTCGCTCGCGAGATGAATTTCCCGTTCGTCGTGGTGGCGCAGGGGACGGATGTGCATCAGTACCTCCTCATGCCTGCCCGGCGGTGCATCATCGTCGAGTCGATGCGGGAAGCGAAGGCGGTGATCACGCGCAGCCGCGAATTGGCGGAAATGCTCGGCGAGGCGGGTGTGCTCCGGGAGCGACTGCACACGGTTTACAACGGCGTGGATTTTTCGACGTTTCGACCGGCGGATATTCAGGTGGCGCGGCGTGAGATTGGTGTGCCGCCGGACGCGCGGATGGTGCTATTCGTGGGTAACTTTTACGAGATCAAGAATCCGCTGCTGCTAGTGGAGGCGGTCGCCGAATTGCGGCGCGAACCCGCGCTGAAAAATCTCCTGCTGGTTCTGCTTGGCGGCGGGCCTTTGGAAAAAAAAGCGCGCCGACTTGCGGTGACGCTCGGACAACAGAAGGACGTGCGCTTTGCCGGACGGACGAACGCGGCGGGCGTCGCCCGGTACATGCAGGCGGCGGATTTGTTTTGCCTGCCCAGCCGGCATGAAGGCGTGCCGAACGTCGTTCTCGAATCCTTCGCGTGCGGGCTGCCGCTCGTGGCCTCGCACGTCGGCGGAATTCCTGAAGTGTTGCGACACGATTTTCTCGGGTGCCTCGTGGTTCCCAACGACCGCGCGGCGCTCGTCTCGGCTCTGCGGGAGCGGCTGCAAAGGCCGGTTGATGTCGATGCGATCGCGGCCTACGCGCGCGGTTTTTCGTGGGGGGCGGCGGCGGCGGAGTATGTGGCCATTATTGAGCGGGCGCGGAGCAAAAAGCCGATGACTTTCGTCGAGTCCGCGCCTGGGTTGGGCGAAGCGGAGTGAAGAGTTTCCCGGTGTTCGACGCCGCGACTGGATGAAAATTCTTTACCACTTTCGCACCCGCGGAACCGGAGCCGAAGGCGTGCATATCGCCGGAATGGCCGGGGCGTTGGAAGCGCTCGGGCACAACGTCATTTTCTCCAACCCAACGGGGGTCGATCCCGCGGTCACGGCGGGGGGCAGTCCATACCTGGAACGGGGCAGCCGCCGCTTTCTCGCGCGGCTTTCGCGTAAGGTTCCGTCGTGGCTTTTCGAGTGGATGGAACTGGGCTACAACGTGCCCGCATTTTTTCGAAACGGGGCGATTCTGCGCCGGGAAAAATGCACGCTGATTTACGAGCGGCACGCCTTTTTCCTTTTTTCGACGGCCATGCTGGCACGATGGTTCCGCATCCCGCTCGTCGTCGAAGTGAACGAACTGCCGGGCGAAGAACGGGTGCGCGCGCAGCCCGTCCTCACCCCTGTCGCCCGGTGGCTCGACCGGTTCGTTTTCCGCACGGCGGCGGTGATCGTGGTCGTCTCGCCCTTTTTGAAACGGCGTCTCGAAGCGGATGGAATCGCCCCCGGCAAAGTGCTCGTCCTTCCCAACGCGATTGCGCGCAGCGACCTTTCCTTGAGGCTGGACGGAAGTGAAATCCGGCGGAGTTACGGTATGGAGCAGGCGGTCGTCGTCGGTTTCGTCGGCTGGTTTGTGGCGTGGCACCGTCTGGACCGGCTTCTGGATATTTTCGCGAAAATTGCCACGTCGCAATCCAATCTCAAGCTGCTGCTGGTGGGTGAAGGCATCCTGCGCCCGGTGCTCGAAAAGCGTATCGGCGAATTGCAGATGGCGGACCGGGTGGTTTTTGCCGGTGCGGTCGCCCATGCGCAAATTCCGGTGCACATCGCGGCGATGGACATTTGCGTGGTGCCGCACAGCAACGAATATCGCTCGCCAATCAAGCTCTTCGAATACATGGGGCAGGGGAAGGCGATCGTGGCACCGGCCACGGAACCGATTACCGCAGTCATTCGCGACGACGAAAACGGCCTGCTGTTTGAACCCGAAAGCGCGGAGGCCTTGGAGGAGAAGCTGGCGCGGCTCGTGGGCAGTGGAGAATTGCGAGCGCGCTTGGGACGCCGCGCGCGGGGCGACGTGTTCGATCAGCACACATGGGAAAAGAATGCGGAGCGGGTTCTCGCGCATCTCGGCGCTGGTGGCAGGGCACTTTAATCGACGGGAGCGGAAGGCGCGGCGTCAGCTTGTGGACGTGCGGAGCCTGAAGCAGCAGCCGCAGTTTGCGCCGCGTGCTGCGCGGCGGCGGCTGCGAGATTCTTTTGCGCGGTGAGTGCCTCTTGCGCAGCGACCGCCTGAATCCGGTGGGCGGCTGCGGCGGTCTGCGCTTCTAGTTGCGCTTTGTTATGCGCCGCTGTCGCTGCTGCCTTTTGCTGACTGGCCGCTTCCGTCTGGTGCCGCGCGTTGGAGCTTTGTTCCGGATTTCCGAGCGCAGCTCCGACGAACCAAGCCGCGAAAATTCCAGCGTAGATTCTGCATTTCATGGATAGAAACGTATGCCGCGCTGGCAGGGCCGCAATGGATACATCGCCTTCAGTCTTGCGGTCCTTTCCCGAAGGGGCCGGAGGTCGTTGTCCTGACAATCCATTGGACGTTTGTTGAGAAGCGTGAGATAAAATACTCACCTTTTCGTCCCCCGGCGAAGGCTCAAGTGGTAAACCCTTTTTCCCGATGAATGCGATCGGCATTCTCCGCAAACACTGGCAGCACGTTTCGTTGCACTTCGGATGCGACGCGTTGATTTTTTACATCGCGTTCCTAGCCGGCGTTCGCGTCCGCTTCGGCACGGAGGCGCACGCGTGGGTTTCGGCCTATTGGCCGTTTATCGCGCTCATGGCGCTGGTTGTTTCGTCCGCCGCCTACATTTTCGGCCTCTATTCTACGCATAGTTTTAACAAAGGCATGCTCCAGCGTGCGCTCGCCCTGCTGTATTGCGTGGCGGTTGCCATCGGGTTGATGATTGCCGTCACCTATTTGAACTTTGTGCGGCCGCTGGGCCGCGGCGTCACCTTCATCGGCGCCGCTTTTGCCTACTCGGCGATTTTCCTTCATCATATTTTTCTGCTGCGCGCCTTGCTGACGGGTCGCGAGCGGGTGCTGTACATTCTGACCTGCGCGTTCGACGAGTTGGAGACACGGCTTTTTCCGAGCTTGGGCAGCAAGCATCTCGAACTCGCCGGGGTCGTCGAGTTCAACGGCTACACCGCTTCCAGTCACCTGCGGGTTTTGGGAAAAACGGATCAGCTCGAAGCCATTGTGCGCCGGGAAAAAGTCAGCCGGGTCCTATGCACCGACCACAGCCTGCGGGAGCCGGCGCTGTGCCGCCAGTTCTGCCAGTTGCGATATTCGGGGGTCACGGTCACGGGGTTGGTCAATCTCTGTGAGGAGGCGAACCAATGCGTGCCCTTGGAATTGATCACCAGCGAATGGCTGCTGCACGCCAGCGGCGAGCCCCACTTGCTCTACATCAAAAAGATTAAGCGTCTCTTCGACATCACCGCCTCGCTGCTTGGCCTCGTCCTGGCCTCGCCGATTATCCTGCTGGCTGCCGCCGCGATCAAATTGACTTCCCGCGGTCCCATCTTTTATCGGCAGACTCGCCGCGGCCGTTTTGGGCGCACTTTCAACATCCTCAAGCTCCGCTCCATGCGCGTCGATGCGGAGAAGGATGGCGTGAAATGGTGCGCGGGCAAGAACGACCCGCGTGTCACGGCGGTCGGCGGATTTCTGCGCAAGTATCGCATCGATGAAATCCCGCAATTGATCCACGTTTTCGTCGGCGACATGTCCTTTGTCGGCCCGCGTCCCGAGCGACCCGAACTGGTGGAGCAGTTGGCGCACGACATTCCATTTTTCAAGGAACGGCTCATGGTGCAACCCGGCATCACCGGTTGGGCGCAGGTCAACTATCCTTACGGCGCCTCGGTCGAGGACGCGCGGCGGAAGCTGGAGTTCGACCTCTACTACATGAAGCACATGAGCCTGTTCCTGGACTTGTTCATCCTGCTCGACACGGTCCGCACGGTGCTTTGCGGCGGGCTCAATGCCGGCCACGAACGCGACTCCTCGCGCTATCGGGCGATGAGCGAATGGGAGCGCAGCAAGGCGCAGGAGCCGGTTGGGTCATTGCCGTCGGAAACGGCTGGCGTGGGTTCGCATTAAATCAAAAATTTCGCTGTGCGCGCTTTGTCCCGCGGCTTGCGATGAGCCTTGTGTTCACAGCGTCCCGTTCTTGTAAGCGTTCCACGTGGCGT
>JANXWU010000013.1 GCA_025350985.1 Spartobacteria bacterium
CTTGCGATCTCGCTGCGCCGCCTCACCGGACAACGCGTGCTGCTCGTGCATCTGGTCGCGTTCACCGGGCAAATCGCGCTCAAAAACTGGGCCGCGATTGAGCCCACGCTCAACGGCGGTTTTCGTTTCGCGGGACAAATCCGCCATCACGCCGACGGCGTGGAGGAACTCGGCGTGCAAGTCGGCACCGGACCTGACGAACCCGGATTCATCGCTCCGCTGTTGAGTCATTTGGGCCAGCACTTCGATTACGTGCTGCTGCACGTCGGGGCGCGCGTGCCCGCCCCGGCGGCAGTCGCCTGCACGATTCAGTCCGACCTCACGTTCGTCGCACTACAACCGGCGGCGGAAGATTTATACGCCTTCCGTTTGCTCATCGCGCAAGTCTGCGAGCAAACCAAAGGCGACTGCTCGCACGTTAAGCCGCTGCTCTACCTCGACGAAAACTCCGGCGCGACCGACTTCAGCAATTCGCTCAAGCAAATCGGCCAGCCCGTCCACGCTTTCGTGCGCGGCTTTCCGCTCGCGGGCAGCATCGGCTCCATCGACCGGCCGGGAAATTTTGCGCTGCACATCAACAGCCTCGCGCGCGAAATCGCCCGCTGCCGCATCGGCCTCGCGCTCTCCAGCGGCGGGGCGAAAGGCCTCGCGCACATCGGTGTGATCCAAGTGCTGGAGGAAAACGGCATCGAAGTGGACATGGTCGCCGGTTCAAGCATGGGCGCGTACGTTGGCGCGGTGTGGTGCTACGGCCACGACGGGCACGCGGTGGAAATGGTCGCGCGTGAAGTCGAAAAAAGCCGCTGGGGTTTGCTCGAACTGCTCGACCCCGTGATCCCGCCGCGCCGGGGATTCGTGAAATCCGACCGCATCGTGCGGCGGTTGCGCCGGTCGATTGGCGAGGCGCGCTTTTCCGAGATGGTCCGTCCGTTCCGCGTCATTGCGACCGATCTCGACACCCTCGAACGCGTGGTTTTTTCCACCGGCGAAGTCGCGCGCGCCGTCTCCGCCAGCATCGCCATTCCCGGCATCTGCATCCCGGTCACACTCGACGGTCAGACCCTCACTGATGGCGGCATCGCCGACCCGCTCCCCGTCGATGTGCTCCAGGAACACGGCATCGAACGCATCATCGCCGTGAACACAATTCCCACGCCGGAACGAATGCGGATGTGGCTCGACGCCGAACGCGAAGTCGAAGTGAAAAGATCGCTCGCGCAAAACATCGGCGGACTGTTCAACACCCACTTCAACTATTTCGCCAAAGGCAACGTGCTCGACATCATGCTGCGCAGCATTCACGGCGTGCAAACGCGCGTCGCCGAAACCGCCAGCCGCGAAGCCGATGTCGTGCTGCGCCCGTGGGCCTGCGACGCGAAATGGCACGACTTCGCCAACCCCGGTAAATATATCGCGCTCGGTCGCAAGACGGCGGAGGCGCAACTTTCGGAACTGCAATCGCTCGCGAAACCCAAATCCAGCCATGATCCAAAATTGGGGAAAAGACGCCTGGCAGTCGCTGCCTGAAAACGTGCTGCTCCGGCTGCAGGCCGGCAAATTGCGGCGCTATTTGCGGGATGTCGTCGTCCCGTTCTCGCCCCATTACCGCGAAGTTTTTGCCGGAGTAAAATTCGATCCCGACTCGATCCGCTCGCTCGACGATTTGCGCCGCATTCCCTTCACGAGCAAGTCCTATTTGCTCGGCACGGCGCGCGAATTCGTCCTCACGCCCGACCGCGCGCAACTCGCCAGCCGTCCATCGACGATCCTCCAAGCCCTGCTACGAGGGCGCGCATCCGTCAGCGCCGGATTCGAGCGCGAGTTTCGTCCGATTTTTATGACGAGCACGACGGGCCGCTCCACCGAGCCGGTTCCGTTTTTCTACACAGCGCAGGATGTGTCAGTTTTGGAGACCGCGGGCGAACGTGTCATTCAAGTCAGTGCGGCGACGCGCGAAATGAAAATGATGAACTTGTTTCCATTCGCGCCGCATCTCGCGTTTTGGGTCACGCATTATGCCGGGTCGAAGTTCGGTGTTTTCATGCTCAGCACCGGCGGCGGGAAAACGATGGGCACCGAAGGAAATCTGCGGTTGATGAAAAAAATCCAGCCCGACGTGCTCGTGGGCATGCCGACTTTTATTTACCATCTGCTGCAGCAGGCGGCGGATGAGGGCGTGCGCTGCCCCAGCCTCTCGAAGCTCGTGCTCGGTGGCGAAAAGGTGCCGACTGGCATCCGGCGCAAACTCCGCGCGATGGCGCGCGAACTCGGCGCG